>JBOICD010000208.1:0-6402 GCA_050739855.1 Pseudomonas sp. | reverse complement strand
GTGGCGGATAGACCCCAATCGCGGGGCAAGCCCGCTCCTACCGGGGGAGGCTAGCTACTTGCACTCGGCCAACACCACCCTGCAGGTATCGGGCGTACCCCCGGAGCGGCCGGCGTAGCGTATGCAGTTGTTCAAGGATTTTTGCCGCGCCATTTGCAGGGTCGCGCCCCAGGCCAGGCCGCCTTCGCCGGCAGTGGGCAGGGCTTTGGCGTAACAGCTGGAGCCTGCTTGTGAGCTGGAGTAGGTGGTTTTCGTCGGTTTGCTTGTGCAGCCAGCCGACACCGCCAGGCTGATGGCGAGGAGAGAGAGGACCAGCTGTGATGAGTAACTAAGCGTCGTTCTGCTGATCATCCCATATCCCCTTTACACAGCCTCATTGCGATTAAGGTAGCCAATACAGCAATCGTAGCTGCCTATTTCGTCTGCTCAGGGCTGCCGGTCGGAATTGCCCGGGTCAGGTAAACCTCTGTAGGAGCCAGCGTTGCTGGCGATGCCCGGCGCAGCCGGGCCCGGGCCGCTACGCGCTCCATCGCCGGCAAAGCCGGCTCCCACAATCAACTGCGCACGAAAGCCAGCAGGTCGGCGTTGATGGTGTCGGCGTGGGTAGTGGGCATGCCGTGGGGGAAACCCTTGTAGGTTTTCAGGGTGCTGTTGCTGAGCAGTCTGGCCGACAGCAACCCCGAGTTTTCGTAGGGCACGATCTGATCGTCATCGCCGTGCATCACCAGCACCGGCAGGCTGAGGCGCTTCAAATCCTCGGTGAAGTCGGTCTGCGAGAAGGCGACGATGCCGTCATAGTGGGCCTTGGCGCAGCCCATCATGCCCTGACGCCACCAGTTCCAGATCACCCCTTGCGACGGCGCCGCTCCCGGGCGGTTGTAGCCGTAGAACGGCCCGGCCGGAATGTCGTAGTAGAACTGCGCACGGTTGGCCGCAAGCTGCGCTTGCAAGTCGTCGAACACCGACTTGGGCAGGCCGCCGGGGTTGCTGGCGGTCTGCACCATCAACGGCGGCACGGCGCCAAGGATCGCCGCTTTGCTGGCGCGCTCCTGACCGTGGCGGGCGAGGTAATGCACCACTTCGCCACCGCCGGTGGAGTGGCCGACATGCACCGCGCCGCGCACGCTCAGATGATCGACCAGCGCCGCCACGTCGTCGGCGTAATGGTCCATGTCGTGGCCATCCCAGACCTGGCTGGAGCGCCCGTGACCGCGGCGGTCGTGGGCGATGACACGGTAGCCCTGGGCCAGGAAGAACAGCATCTGCGCGTCCCAGTCGTCGGCGCTCAGTGGCCAGCCGTGGTGAAAGAAGATCACCTGGGCGTCGCGCGGGCCCCAGTCTTTGTAGAAGATTTCAACACCATCTTTGGTTGTGACGAATGCCATGTTCGCTGCTCCTCTGAGATGTGCTTGTTGCGTGAATCAACTCCGGGGTTAAAGTTCAAGGTCAATGCCGTACTGAAGGCGAGCTATGAGAATAGGAAACCCGCTCCCACAGAGCCATGGCCCTGGTCGCATAAACTTGAATTCCCCGGCGTTGCCCGACAGAATCGCGCCCCGATCCGGTCAAAGGTGCCGGACATTGGTGGTAAAAAGGGGCAGCGGTTGAACCAACAGACATTGTCCATGCGCCTGGAGCGCGTGGCGGCGCAGGTGCCAGCCGGTGCGCGCCTGGCCGATATCGGCTCGGATCACGGCTACCTGCCGGTGGCCTTGATGCGCCGTGGCGCTATCACCACGGCGGTGGCTGGCGAAGTGGCGTTGACGCCGTTCCAGGCGGCCGAACGCAGCGTGCGCGAGAACGGTCTGCAGCAGCGGATCACTGTGCGCCTGGCCAACGGCCTGGCGGCTATCGAGCCGGGCGACGGGATCACCGCGATCAGCGTCTGCGGCATGGGTGGTGAGACGATCCGCGACATCCTCGACAGTGGCAAAGCCTATCTGAGTGGCCAGGAACGCCTGATCCTGCAGCCCAACGGCGGCGAGCAGCCACTGCGCCAGTGGCTGATGGAAAATGGCTACTGCATCCTCCATGAGGAAGTGCTGCGGGAAAACCGCTTCGACTACGAAATCATCGTCGCCGAGCGCACCGGTAAGGTGATGTACACCGCCGAAGAGCTGTACTTCGGCCCGCTGCAGATGCAGGCACGCAGCCCGGCGTTCCTGGTCAAGTGGCAGCGCAAACTGCGCCTCAAGCAAAAGACTCTGAACAACCTCGCCCGGGCGCGGCATGCCGTGCCCGAGAAGAAGGTGCAGGACACCGCCCGGCAGGTCCGCTGGATTACCGAACTGCTGGCTTGACCCCGGCTCAATGGATGTCGTGCCTGCGTTGAGTCCCCCCGCGCGCCTCGCTGCGCCCCGACGTGTGAGAAAATGCCACAACTTCTGCATGCAGGTCACCTGACATTTCTGCCAGTTTTCCGAACTCGAACATCCGAATAGGCTTCCTCCCAAGTCCTACCTATTGCATCAGCGGGCAAGTGCCTCGAGCTGGTCGGACAACAAGCAGGAGGCTGAAATGTCTAAACGCCGTAGCAGCAAAAAGGGCACTGCACTCGAAAGCATTCTCGAGACTGAACCTGGCATAAAAATCAAACTCGACGCCACGGCACTTGCCCAGGATTCGATCCTCAGCCTGCAACGCAAGACCACCGAAGCGTTGATGGCGCATTACCCCAGCCTGCATGTGAACGAAGCGCAGCGGCTGAGGGCGCGGCTGGATGTAGCATCGGCTGCCATGATGCGTGCGTTCCGCGAAAAGCGCCTCAGCGCAAGTGCCCGCCGCGCGGCGGATGAAATGAAAGGCCCCCTGGCGCTGAGCGACGGGCCCACGTTCGAAAACCAGTTTTTACCTTCATGGGGCAACAATGCCCACCCGCAAGCAGTGGATGCCACCACGTCGCCCGCGGCGTACCTGATCGACATGCTCAGCTTCGTGGCTGAACACATCGAATCGCAGGGTGACCCGGACAAAACCCTGGCCCTGAAGACGCGTCGCCCTGACGTGTTCGATCTTTCCCTCGACGAAACGTCGATGACCCGCGAGGTCACTCAGGTCGAGGTGGTCAATCATGTCCTGGAGCGCGTGATTGAAGACCAGCGCCGACAATCGCCGAATGGCCTCACCGCCATTGAAGACAAGCTGCTTCAGGTGCGCTACCCGTTCAAACAATTCCCGTATGAAGCCTACTGGGAGCAGATCAGTACAGTCCTGGCGCATAACACGCTGTTCTTCAGCGACGTGTCGCGGCTGTCCGATCTCGACAATCCCTATTTCACCCAGCCGGGAGCCCATTCCCAATGGTCTGATGCAGCCTTGTCGCAGGATTCGTCGATGGGCCCGGCATTGCGCGCCATTCTGACCGAAGCCCCGTACTTCGGCGACGGCAGTGCAGTACGGTTCGACCCGCAGACTCGCCGCGTGCTGGCGCAGCCAGAGAAGAGCGCAAAGAAGAGAGCTGAACGGCTGGCGGGAGACAGCACCACGTTCTTCCAGGAAAATTTTGGCACCCAGTATCCGACGCTGCAGAACGTGGTGAATTTTTGTCAGGCACTGCAGATGACCCAGGATGACATGGAGTCCTTGTTCGGCTTGGCTGCCTACTCGCCCATACGCTCCGGTAATGTGGTCGAAGCTGGCAGAGCCAGCCCTGACCTGTTCGGTGCGCGTTTCATCAATAGCGGCAGCGTGCCCCCCGTGGCGGTTGGCAGCGATGGCAGTGATCCACAGAGTCATGAATTTCGTGCACTCACGCAAGCTCGCTGCGACCGCGTCAATCGCCTGGTACGCCTGGTCCACGCGCTGAAACTACCCTATGCGCAAGCGGATCAGTTGGTGTGTGCCATCATCGATGCGGAAAAGCACGCGGTCGCGTCGGTCAAGCGGGTTGCCGTGGATGACACGCCGTTGTGGATGACTTTCAATACCCTCCGGGGGCTGGGGCTCTTCCAGTTTTTGCGTGAGCGTTTTTCTTGCAGTGCTGAAGATTTTTCCACCCTGCTGTCGGACATGGCCATCTTTGGCGTTGGCGATACCCTCAGCCATTTCGACCGTGTGTTCAACCGCGACACGACCACGCCGCTGGTGCTCGATGGCGAGCCGTTCAGCCTTGCCGGCGAGGACGCCGACAGCAAACGCACCATCGATCAATTGTGCCGTGGGCTTGGCATCAACATGGAGACCTTCCGCTACCTGTCGCGCATGGTCATGCAAGGCCAGGGGACCGAGATGCTGCATCGTTCCTTATCGACTGTCAGTGCCTTCTACCGGGTGACGTTGCTGGCCCGGTTGCTCTCGATCACCACCATCGAGTTGCTTTCGCTGCTGGAAGTAGTAAGCCCGGAAGGGCTGTATACCCTGCAACTGGCTGGCGTACCGCAAAACGCCATGTACCAGAGCTATTCGCAGGCCGACGCGATCAGCGTTATCCACGCCATCAGCAGCTGCGTGCTCTGGTGTCAGGAGCAGGAACTGTCGATTGGCTGGCTGGTGCAGCAGTTGCTGCCGGTCGAGACGGCTGACGTGGTGCCTGAAGAGATCAGTGCGCTGTTCGTTGAGCTGAAAAACCACCTGCTGCCATTCCAGGATTTCGACCGTCTGCTAACGGAAGCCGGGGTGACGCCGCTGAAAAGCCAGCGTTGGCAAACCAGCTTGAAACAGATAGTCGATGACCAGGGGTTGATCACCGATACCGGTAACTCTGAGGAGGATTTCGACCCACTTCAGTACGAAAATTTTGCTGCGCGGGAAATCCAGGTAGTGATCGAGCAATTGACCACTACCCAGGAAAACCCGGACAACGAATTGCCGGCGTTGACCGAGGATGAAGCCGAACGGTTGAAAACCCTGATTCTGGGGGTGGTGCTGCGCATTCGCTCACAGCAGTGGGGCGTGGTACAGGAACGCTTGTCGCAGCTGTTGTCACTCAATGCCGACATGGTGACCGTGGCTGCGCTGATCCAGTTTGGCGAGCAACTGCGCGGTTACCTGGAGCAGGAGGTGCGTACTGAGCTTGAGGCATTGCAATTCCAGCAGGCCGCCGAACTGGCGAGTTACACCATCGGTATTCAGGAGCAGTTGTACCAGCAGCAGAAAAAGAATGACGAGATTCTGCTGGCGCAACGGGCCGCCATTGAGCTTCGGCAAAGCCATTACCAGGGGTTGTATGACGACAACATCTCCGGGGTGGAGACTGCGGCGATGACGCTTCATGGCGCCGGCAGGACCGCTACAAGCGCGGGCTCCGCCGCTATGGCCGTAGCGTATTTGGCAAGGACGTTCCCCAACACCTTTGGCTTGGCCAATGGTGGGCAGGACTACGGAGGCCCTATGGCATCAGTGGCGTTTTTTGCCGATATGGCAGGCACAGCCATGCTCACAGCGTCCGAATTGATGAGGGAAACGGAAGGTTACCGGCGCCGTCGGCAAGAGTGGCAGCTGCAGGCCAAACTGGCGGGCAAGGAGTTGGCGGTCATCGACAAACAGCTCCAGATGCAACAGCACGCCACTCTGGCCGCCAGCAACGCACTGGAGCACAGCCGCAAGGCCTTGGCGCAAACCCAGCAGCTGTACGCCTTCTACCAGAACAAATCGACCAGTGTGTCGCTGTACCGCTGGCTGCGCTCCCAGGCCACGACCTGGCATGCGACCTTGTTCGATGTGGCGGTCAGCCTGTGCAACAGTGCCGAGGCCTGCTGGCAGTACGAGACCGGAAATTTTGACAAACGCATTATCCGCACGCCGGTCTGGCAGGCCGATCGCTATGGGCTCAATGCCGGTGGTGAGTTGCGCCTGGACCTGCACCGCTTGGAGTCGGAGGCGCTGTTGCGCCATGAGCGCCATCTTGAGGTGAGCAAATGGGTGTCGTTGCGGGCATTGATCGACGATGGGCTGGTGTTTGCCGCCGGCGAGGTCATCACCGACTGGGCTGCCTTGCTTGTGGCCGTGAAGGCGGATGGCCAACTGGCGTTCAGTCTTTCCGAGACTCTGTACAACAAGGACTATCCCGGCCACTACCTGCGCCGCTTGCACAGCGTGGCGTTGTCGCTGCCGGTGGTGCTGGGGCCCTACCAGAACATCCGCGCGACCCTGACCCAGACACAGAGCCAGTTGCTGATCAAACCTGACATCGAGGGCGTGAAGTTCCTGTCGCCGGACTTGCGCGGCGAGGGTGACGAAGGTGAAGGGCGCAACGTGATGATGAGCCTGCGTGCCCGGCAGCAGATCTGTCTGTCTTCGGCCATCCAGGATAGCGGCCTGTTCACCGCCGCCGAAGCCGATGACCGTTACCTGCCGTTTGAAGGCACCGGCGCGGTGTCCGACTGGCACCTGAAGTTCCCTCGCCACGCCGAGCAAAGCGACCTGCTCGATAACCTCAGCGACATCATTCTGGAGGTGCGTTAC
>JBOICD010000207.1:0-6416 GCA_050739855.1 Pseudomonas sp. | reverse complement strand
AGTTGCAGCTCGGCGGACAACGCATAGCGCGACACCGTGATGCCGCTGCCGCGTAAAGCCTGCTGCATGACATCACAAAGGTAGTAGGGCAGATGGACCTGGCGCAGTTTGCGTGCCATTACCAGGGCGCAGAAGGCTGAGCGGGCCGAATTGAAGCCGATGGCTTGTGGATAAGGATGTTGGCCCTTGCGCAGCTCCAGCTCGAAGTAACCCCCCATGGCTTTAGGCACGGACGATTTCTCCCAGTCTGGCCCAGGCGCCTACGGTTTCTGGATCGTTGAACATCAGCGCATCGAGAATCGACAGCCCGGGGACGAAGGGCTGATCGTTGGCCCCTTGACGATAAGCGGGCAGTTGCGTCTTGAGCAGCTCAAGGGTGACTCCGGCCCGCTGGAACGCTTCGGCCGTATACAGGTGCTCGCCATTGATCGGGTTCAGGTAATGGCTGGCACCCCAGGCATTGACTACCTCGATCACCCGTTCCTGGGACTTGCTGTCAGCACGCAGAGGCAGCTCGCTGGAGCGGCTGATGGGCGTCTGCAGGCCGATCAGGCTGCAACAGGCCTTGAGCAGCCGCTCGTTGAGTTCGGCAATATGCGTTGCAGGTTCGCTCAGCAGGTCACGCAGCCAGGCGAGCATGGGTTGGGCCCGAGGTGCCTTGCGGTAGGCGAAACTCAGCTTGTTGAGGATCTCGCCGGGGTCAAAGCACTCGGCTATGTGCTTGTCCATGATCTGCTGAGCGTGGCTGCCCTTGCATAGCGATACCCGAAACCACTTCGGCTCGCTATCGAGCAAGTAACGATTGCGCTCGATCCAGCCATTCTTGATGAATTGCACGTTGTCGTAGAGGATGAACTGGTCGACTGCCGCAATCAGCTGGAAATAGCCCAGGTATGGCAAGAAGTAAGGCTGCATCAAGGCAACGCGTTGGGGGCTGGCCGAAGTTGCGCAGCCGACGGGCGAGGCGATGCTCATGCCTTGCAGGTTCCGCGCAGTACCTCGATTATCGCTGCCTGAGTGTGCGCTTCCAGATCCGGAAAGATCGGCAGGCATAGCACCTGGCGCGACACTTGATGGGCGTGCGTCAGCCGGCTGAGATCGGAGCTGAGCAGGCCGCGGTACATCGGGAACTCGCAGATCAGCGGATAAAAATAGCGGCGTACCAGGATGTCCTGGGCGCGGTACAGCGCATACAGGTCATCGCGGCTGGTACCGAAGCGCTCGCCGTCGATAAGCACCGGGCAGTATGCGTAGTTCCAATCCAGCCCTTCGGGCTGTTGCAGAACGCTGATGCCGTCCAGCCCCTCCAAGGCATCCCGATAGCGTTCAAAAACCTGACGACGGCGGCTCAGGGCGTCGTCGATGTGGCGCAGTTGCAGGACCCCGAACGCAGCCTGGATCTCATTCATTTTGCCGTTGATGCCGGTGGCCATGATGGTCGTTTCGTCGACGAAGCCGAAATTCTTCAGGAAGTCGATGCGCCGCTTGAGTTTCTCGTCCTGACAGACAATGGCGCCCCCTTCGAACGTATTGAACACCTTGGTGGCATGGAAGCTTAGAATCGAAACGTCGCCATTATTGAGAATACTGTTGCCGTCCTGGCGCACACCGAAGGCGTGGGCAGCGTCATAGATGACTTTCAGGCCGTAGGTGTCAGCGATTTCCTGAATACCTTGTACATCGCAGGGAATGCCGTAGCAGTGCACGGGCAGGATGGCTGTGGTTGCCGGGGTTATGGCTTCGACGATGCGTTGCGGGTCGAGGTTGTTGGTGCGCGGGTCAATATCGACGAACACCGGCTTGAGGTTGTTCCACAACAAGGAATGAGCGGTGGCCACGAACGAATAGGGCGTGGTGATGACTTCACCGGTAATTCGCAGTGCCTGCAGGGCCGTCACCAAGGCCAGGGTGCCGTTGGAGAAGAGCGAGATATGTTTGACGCCCAGGTATTCTGCGAGTTCCTGTTCAAGCTGTTCATGGAACGGGCCGGCATTGGTCAACCGCTTGCTGTCCCAGATTTTTTCCAGGTACGGCACGAACTCTTCCAGGGGGGGCAGTAGCGGGCTGGTAACGGTGATCGGTTTGGCCATGGAGACCCTGCTCGTGATGACTGAATAATGGCACGCGGCACTGAGAAAGCCGCCGTGAATGGGTATCAGGTGCCGGGTCGGCGGCGCCTTCGCCATGAATCCGACGGTTCTGGCGTCATACAGCAAAAAACTGGCCAACTCATTTTTTTCCAGCTTTTCGAGCGGTCAGCCCGCGTTGTGTCTGACGAATAGATGCTTGGCAGTGACTTGGCAGTCGAATCGTGCATCATTAGTCTATTGAGTCGTCGGGCGGTACTGGAGGGTGGGGGCTGTGCAGCCTCGAAAAACCTTGAGAATCAAAATTCCAGTGCCCGTGAAAATCCGCATTTCTAACGGGAAGCCACAATGATTGGCATCAAAAGCATCGCGAGTTACGTACCAAGTGAGGGTGTGGACAACTACGCCCAGGGTGCGAAGTTCGCCAAGGACGAAGAGTTCATACTCGGCAAGATCGGTTCGGCGTTCTTGCCTCGCAAGGATGCGGCCCAAGAGACTTCCGATCTGTGTGTCGAGGCGGTCAAGGCCCTGTTCGCTGCCAATCCGGACCTGGACCCTGCGTCCATCGACGCCTTGATCGTCGTCACCCAGAATGGTGACGAGGAAGGTTTGCCGCACACGGCGGCCATCGTTCAGAACAAGCTGGGCTTGCCGACTCATGTCGCGGCTTTTGACATTTCCCTGGGTTGCTCCGGGTATGTTTATGGCATCTACGCCATGAAAGGCTTTATGGAGGCCGCAGGTCTGAAGAACGGCCTGTTGATCACTGCCGACCCTTATTCGAAGATCGTCGACCCTGAAGATCGCAACACGACCATGCTGTTCGGCGATGCCGCAACGGCGACATGGATGGGTGAGGACGCCGCTTGGCAGCTCGGTAAATCACTGTTCGGTAGCGATGGCGGCGGCGCCGAGCACCTGCGCACGACCGATGGCAAGTTCTTCATGAACGGGCGTCAGGTGTATAACTTCGCCTTGGTCAAGGTCCCGGCTCATCTGCAGCAGTTGCTCGACGCCAGCCAGCTTCAAGCCGAGGATATCGACCTGTATTGCCTGCATCAGGGTAGCGCGGCAATTGTCGATGCCGTGTCTGCGCGCTTCAAAGAAGGTGAGCGCAGGGATAAATTCGTCAAGGACATGAGTGAGACCGGTAACACCGTGTCGTCCAGCATCCCGCTGCTGCTGGAAAAGCATGTGCTTGGCTCGCAGTGCAAGCGCGTCGCCTTGAGTGGCTTTGGTGTGGGGCTGTCGTGGGGCTCTGCGATCATCGAGCGACGCGACTGATCGCTGTACGTAATAAAGAACGCCGCCGTTTTCCGGGCGGCGTTTTTGTTTGTGCTCATCTGCTGGACCGTACGGACCTTTTAGGGGCGGGCTAGCAGGGGCAGATTGAATGGCAGGTCTGGCGCTATCGCGGGACAAGCCCGCTCCCACAGGGCGAACTCGCTAATTTGGGGCTTGTATTTTGACGTCAAGCCCTTGATTTAAGAGGGCTGGCAGGATGCCAGTAATTTTTTTTGAAAATCCGCTAAAGCAACCCGCCCTGACGACGATAACCATTACGAAGGTTCTCTGTGCCACCCTCGGCGAATTGCCAAGGCCGGAAGCCGTAGTACCCAATCCAACGAGGAATTCGTCATGGCTTTGACCGTTAACACCAACACCACCTCTCTGGGCGTTCAGAAAAACCTGAACCGTGCTTCCGATGCGCTGAGCACCTCGATGTCCCGTCTGTCTTCCGGCCTGAAAATCAACAGCGCCAAAGACGACGCTGCCGGCCTGCAGATCGCTACCCGTATGACCTCGCAGATCCGCGGTCAGACCATGGCGATCAAAAACGCCAACGACGGTATCTCGATCGCCCAGACCGCTGAAGGCGCGATGCAAGAGCAGACCAACATTCTGCAGCGTATGCGTGAACTGGCTGTTCAATCGCGAAACGACTCCAACAGCTCGAACGACCGTGACGCGCTGAACAAAGAGTTCCAGTCGATGGCTGCGGAACTGACCCGTATCGCCAACAGCACCCAGCTCAACGGCAAGAACCTGCTCGACGGTTCGGCCAGCACCATGACCTTCCAGGTCGGTTCCAACACCGGTGGCGCCAACCAGATCACCATCGACCTGACCGCCAAGTTCACCGCCAGCGACCTGGGTGTTACCAGCTCCATCAGCATCACTGGTGCTACCAGCTCCGATGCCGAAGCTACCTTCAGCGCTGCCGTTTCCGCTATCGACACCGCTCTGCAGAAGATCAACACCAGCCGTGCTGACCTCGGTGCTGCACAAAACCGTCTGACCAGCACCATCAACAACCTGCAGAACATCAACGAAAACGCCGAAGCTGCTCGTGGCCGTGTACAGGACACCGACTTCGCTGCTGAAACTGCCCAGCTGACCAAGCAGCAGACTCTGCAGCAAGCTTCGACTTCGATTCTGTCCCAGGCTAACCAGCTGCCATCCGCTGTACTGAAGCTGCTTCAGTAATCGCCTGATGGGTATCGGCGGGGGAGTGCACCTGTTGCGCTCCTCCGCCTTTTGCATTGAGAGGTGGTGGACATGGATATGAGCGTCAAGCTGAACTTGTCTTATCCGGCTGCGCGCCCGGCCGATCAGGCCACCGACAAGCCGGCGACCCCGGTGGTCCAGGCAGTTGATGAAGCCCAGGCACCTGCCCGGGACAAAACGTCTGAATCCGAACAAGTGAAAACTGCGGTCAAGGATATCGAGAAGTTTCTCGCCTCGAACCGTCGCAATCTGGAATTTTCCACGGACGAAGAGTCCGGCAGAATTGTCGTCAAAGTGATCGCCAGTGAAACCGGTGAACTGGTCCGCCAGATTCCATCGGAAGAAGTGCTGCGCATCGCCCATAGCCTTAGCGATGTGAACAGTCTGCTGTTCGACGCCAAGGTCTGATACTTTAAAGATTCAAATGTTCGCTAGAGTTGTTTGCTAGGGAGCAGCGCAACGGAGAGGGAGTTACTCATGGCAAGCCCAATTACAGCGAGCATCGGCACCGGTTCAGGAATGGACATTGGTGCTGTCGTCAAAGTGCTGGTCGAATCCGATACCGCGGCCAAGTCGAGTCAGATCAAGCGCCAGACCGCCAATAACACGGCGATGATCTCCGGGGTTGCCTCGCTCAAAAGTGCGCTGTCGACCTATCAGGCAGCCTTGAAAGGCCTCAGCAACAAAGATGCGCCGTCGTTCCTCGCCTTTGCCGCAACCAGTGGCAATGAAAAGGCCGTTACCGCAACCGCTAACAACACCGCAGTGGCGGGTAGCTATCAAGTTGAGGTGGTCAAGCTGGCGACGTCCTCGCGGGTCGCGAGCAAGGTGTTTCCTGGCGCCGATGCAGCGATTTCCGCGGGCACTCTGGAAATCACCCAGAATGGCAAGGTCTACAACGTCGAAGTGGGTGCCAATGCCACCCTGCAGTCGGTGCGCGACAGCATCAACACTACGTTGGGCAAGGATGGCATCACGGCCAACATCATCGATGATGGTAAGGGCGCGCGACTGGTGTTCGGCTCGACTACCACGGGCCTGGGGTCGGACATTTCCGTAGGCGGTATTCCCGAGCTGGTCATCAGCAATGGTACGCCAATGGCCGGTAATGCGGCGGGCCGAGTGGGTAATCTGGCCATCGATGCCGAGGTCAAGATCGATGGCATGACGGTTACCAGCAAGTCCAACAAGCTGGACAAAACGGTCAGCGGTCTGACGCTGGAGCTCAAGGCTGAAGGTGAAAAGTCAACGGTAACGGTCGGACTCAATACTGACGGTCTGAAAAAAGATGTACAGACCTTTGTCGATGCCTACAACAACCTGGTCAAGACGGTTAACAGTCTGACGGCCACCAGCAAGGATGAAGACGGTAATACCGTCCTCGGCTCGCTGACTGGCGACCCGACCACTCGCTCATTGTTGGCAGCACTGCGTTCCGAGCTGTCAGTTGCGCAAGCTGGTGGTGGGTTGACCTCGCTGAGCCAGCTGGGTATCAACACCGCCAAAAATGGTACCCTCGAATTTAACGACACCAAGTTCAAGGCAGCGCTGAACGACAAGAAGCTGGGCAGTGAAGTGCAGGCATTGTTCACCAAAGACGATGGTGTGATTGCGCGGATGAACAAGGCCATTGACCCATTCCTGCAGTCAGGTGGTTCGCTCGATAAGCGTAATGATGCACTCAATCGCTCGCAGCGATATCTGGATTCGCAGCAGCAGGCGCTGGATTTTCGTATTGAAAGCCTGACGGCATCGCTGACCAAAAAATACATTGCCATGGACGTTGCAGTCGGCAAGCTCAAATCTCAGGCAGCTGGTATT
>JBOICD010000206.1:0-6418 GCA_050739855.1 Pseudomonas sp. | reverse complement strand
GGCTTGCCCCGCGAAGCGATGTGACTGACAGCCCGCAATCGCGGGGCAAGCCCGCTCCTACAGGGTCTGCTACTGTTGCAACAGCACTGTTTCAAAGGAGGCGCAGCATGGACTCATTCACCGGCGGTTGCCTCTGCGGCAACGTACGAATTGTGGCCTCGGGGCGCCCCTACCGGGTCGGCCTTTGCCATTGCCTGGACTGCCGCAAGCACCATGGTGCGCTGTTCAACGCCTCGGCAATATTCCCTCAGGATGCGGTGACTATCGAGGGCGAGACGCAGCACTACGCCGGCCGTCATTTCTGTCCCCGCTGCGGCTCCTCTGTGTTCGCCCGCAGCGCCGACGAAATCGAAGTGCACCTGGGATCGCTGGATGCCCCGGACCAACTGATACCCACCTACGAAAGCTGGATTATCCGCCGCGAATCCTGGTTGCCGGCGTTTGTGCTCAGCAGACGCTACGAGCGCGATCGAGACCCCAGCGGGCGCTTTGAGGAGTAACCCCCCTCCTCGCCCGCTCATAGCCGCACGCTTGCCAGCTGATAGTAAAAAACTCTTGTACGAACCCCAGACGGGAGGAAGATGGTGTGATCAGCGACCTGCACGAACAAGGCCTGGATCATGAACACTCGCCCGCGCTGCACTGCCTTCCATGAAGCAGGCCACGTCCTGGCCTTCTGGTGGAATGGCCAGCGCATCAAGCGAGTGACCGTACGCACCCGCGCCGAAGCAATGATCGGCCCGATGGTGGATCTGCGTGGCAACCTGCAAGCGGTCAAGGGCCTGGTAGAAGCCGACTACCTGGTGCCGCTCCCCGCCTTCGAGCCGCCCGGCATCGCTGAATACCTGCCCTCGATGGTCGACGCCATTGAGCGCGACCTGGTGGATTGCTTCGCAGGCCCTGTGGCCGAAGCGATCCACAGGCACTGTCCAGTCGAGAGGTGCCTGCAACGTAGCGGTGCAGGCGACCGCCAGCGCGGCACGGAGCTGATCCGCTTGCTTGCGGCGCGCATGGTACTCGACGCCGAGCCCCTGGCCATTGCCCGGGCCAGCTGCCTGGTACGTCGATACTGGCCGGTGGTCAGCGCTGTTGCACAGTTTCTGCATGCCCAGGGCACGGTCAATGGCGAGGAAGTCAGCGCGCTGTTGTGCCAGCTCAGCGGCGAGTCACCGACACCTCTGGGCAACTTCCTGAGCGCCCTCGACACCCGCCACAATCGTCATGCCACCACCCGGTTACGGCCTGTCTGCTTGGCGTGATAAAGGTGCTCGTCAGCGCGCTTGAGGATCGACTCCGGAGTCGGTGTTTCGGCACTTCGGCAGGCGACCCCAATGGAAATGGTCAGTGCCCCGGACGGGGCTATCTGGGTCGTGGCAATGGTCTGGCGGATACGCTCGGCAATGTCACGGGCTGCCTGCAGGTCGGTTTCAGGCAGTATCAGCGCGAATTCCTCGCCGCCAGCCCTGCAGGCCAGATCGTCTTCCCGGGAACCCTGCGCGATGATCGCCGCCACCTGTTTGAGGGTTTCGTCGCCGACATCATGGCCGAAGGTATCGTTGACCCGCTTGAAATGATCGATATCCAGCGCCAGCACCGCGTACTCGCGCTGCGCCTGGGTCAATGCCTCCAACGCCGCCGACATGGCGCGGCGGTTGGCCAGGCCGGTCAAGGGGTCGCTCTGGGCTTGATGGCTAAGGTGCCCGAGTTTCTGCTGCAGTAGCTGCACCCCGGCCAGCAGCGCCCGGCGGATGGCCGCCGCCTCCGCGTACCAGCCATTGATGGCGTGCAACTGCTCAGTGGCCTGCGGTGCCGACAGTTGTTCCGCGCTGTGCGCCAGTTGCCGCAAAGGCCGGGAAACAAGCAGGGTGGCCACCCAGATCACCAGCAGGCCTACCAGGCCGGCTGGAATGACTTTGATGAACATGTCACGCAACAGGTGCCCCAATGGAGCCAACGCTTGCTCACGAGGCTGTTGCGCGATCACCGCCCAATTGGCGTCGGGCACCTGAGCGTAGCCTGCGAGCATGGGAATACCCTGGTAATTGATAGCCTCCATCGAACCATGCTCGCCGCGCAGCGCCGCATCGACCGTTGCGCTGGTGGTCAGCACTTCACCGATCCTGCGGTGGTCAGAGTGGTACAACAGGCGCCGGTTCTCATCGGCGACGAAGGCAAAGGTACCGTCCTGGTGATAGTGATTACCGATCAAGGTGTGCAATATGCCCTGCTTGCGGATAAAGATCGACGCGCCAATGATGCCGAGAAACTGCCCTGAAGGGCTGAACACCGGTTGCGAGATGAATACGATCAGGTTGTCGGCCGCACTCAGGTAGGCATGGCTGACCAGCGGGCGCCGCTCCTTCAGCGCTTGCCGGACTTCTTCGGAGGTCAATGTAGTGCCGATGATCTGCGCTTTGTCCGGGTAGAGCTGCAGGGCCTTGCCATTGGCATCGACAATCAGCACGGCGTTGAAGGCATTGTCTTCGGCCTGCAAGCGCTCGGCCTCTTCCCTGAGCAGCTGCGGATCATTGAAGTTGCGGCCCAGTATCTGGCTGCTATAGCTCAAGCGGCTATGCGCGGAGTTCAGGAACTGGCCAATACTGGAGGCAACCTTGGAGGTATAGGCTTGATTGGCCTGCAGTGCCGAATGCACAAGCGCATCGCGTTGCACGCCGTAGGCCACCCACAAGCTGTTGCCCAGCGTGGCCATGACCGCCAACAGCACGAGCAGCAGAATCAGGCCGCGCAGGCCGATGGATAAAGGACGCAACTTGCTCATGAACCCTGCCGTCTGGTTTCTTCCCTGCGCTGGAGCGGTGCTGCCCCCGCAGCCGTCTGACACTTCAACTTCGCCCGGGCGGTGTGCAATACCGCCCTTTGCGTCTGTAGCGTAGCCGCTTTTGCCCGGCACCAGGGCTGAACCTGCGGTCAAAAACCCACGCTGGCGGATAGCAGGTAGGTCCTGGGAGTAGACAACGTCAAACCGGCCTCGCTGTCATCGGAGGCACCTGCCGAAGCCCAGTAGCGCTCATCCAGCAGGTTCTCGACGCTGGCGCGCAGGGTGATGTCCTTGCCGTCGACCTTGAAGGCATAGCGGGCACCGGCATCGAAGCGCTCCCAGCCGTCGATCTGCTTGCTGTTGGCCTGGTCCAGGTACTGCGAGCTGGAATGGATGCCGCGGGCCGTCAGGGTCAATCCCGCCAGGCTCGGCACGTCCCACTCGGCACCCAGGTTGACGTTGTACTCGGGCGTTGCCGGGGCGCGGTTACCGTCGAAGGTGCCGCCATTGGTGCCGGTCAGTTCGCTGTCGATGTACATCACCCCACCCAGCAGGCGAAAGCCCTTGAGCGGTTCACCGAACACACTCAGCTCGACACCTTTGTTCTCGCGTTTGCCGTTAGGACCGAAGACCCGTGTGCTGGCGTTGGTTTCGTAGGCCGGCTGGCGGATACGGAAGGCGCTGGCGGTCAGGGCAAAGGTGCCCAGGTCATACTTGGCACCGACTTCTACCTGGCGGCTGATAAACGGCGGAAAGATCTGGTCTTCGTTGATCGAGGTCGAAGGCGCGATCTTGCCCTGGCTCAGGCCTTCCATGTAGTTGGCATAAAGGGACAGTTGATCAGTGACCTTGTACAGCATCCCGCCCGACGGCGAGACCTTCTCTTCGTCATAGGCGGTAGCGCCTTTGACGTTATTGGTCCAGTCATCGACCTGGACCCGCTGCCAGCGCGCGCCGAGGGTCAACAGCACACGGTCATCGAAGAACCCGAGGGTGTCGGCCAGTGCCACGCCAGTGAAGCGGTTCTCGGTGTACACCTTGGCGTCCTGGCGCGTGGGGGTGCCGGGCGTAGGTGTTGGCCGCGGGTCGTAGAGATTGCTTGGCGCCGATGCATAGCGGGCACCGCCGTTCTCGAAATCCATGTAGAAGTAGCTGGCGGCCAGGTTCACTTCGTGGCTCACGGGGCCGGTATGGAACCAGTTGCGCAGGCCGGCGGTGGCGGTTTTGACGTTTTCATCGCGGGTGAAATCCCGCGGCTGGACACTGAAGTCGCCGGCATCGTTGGAGACCGGCACGTTATGCCGGAGGAAGTCGTGGTCACTTTTGCGCGCGCCGACTGCGGCGTACGCCATCAGCGAATCACTGATGTCGTATTCGCCATTGAGGGTACCGAAGGTGTCGTTGGTACGGGCCTTGCTCCAGGCCTGGGCATAATTGCGCCGCACATCATCGGCATCCGGGACCTTGGCATTGGCACCGACGATCACGCGTTCCTGCGGCGCATCGGTATCGCGCTCGGTGTGCCCGAAATCCGCCGACAGCCGCAGTCGCTCACCGCGAAAATCCAGGCCCAGCACGGCCATCTCACGCTCGACGCTCTGATGGTCCCATTCAGTGTCACCACCCTGTTTGACGCCGTTGAAGCGCAGGCCGAACTGGTTCTGGTCACCGAACCGACGGCCGACGTCCACCGCGCCGCCCACCTGGCTGTCCGACACGTAGCTGCCGGTGAACGCGGTGAGCGGCTTGTCACCCGCGCGCTTTGGCACCACGTTGATGCCGCCGCCGACACTGCCTCGCGGCGAGATCCCGTTGATCAGCTGGCTGGGGCCCTTGATGATGTCGACGCGATCGGCCATCTCCATGTCGATCGAGTAGGTCGGCAGCACGCCGTACAGGCCGTTGTAGGAAACATCGCTGTTAAACAGGCTGAAACCGCGGATGGTGAACTGCTCGAAGCGCCCGCCAGCCGGGTTTGTCGCCCGCACCGAAGGGTCGCTGGCGATCAGGTCGCCGAGGGTCCGCGCCTGCTGGTTTTGCACCGCCTCACTGGTGTAGGTGGTCATGCTGAACGGCGTTTCCATAAAGTCCCGCGAGCCCAGCAAACCCTGCGAGCCACGGCGGGCGACCTGCCCACCGGCATAGCGCTCGCCATCCAGGTCGCCCCTGGCGTGGCTGCCGAGGATGCTGGTCGGCGCGATTTCCAGGGCATCCGCCCCCTCTGGCAACGGCACCAGGGTATAGGCACCGGCACTGACCGGCTGCAGTTGTAGACCACTGCCCTGCAGCAGCCGGGCGAAGCCTTCATCGACACTGTAGTTGCCCGACAGGCCGGCGCTGCGCCGGCCACTGACCAGGCCCGGATCCACCGAAACGCTCACCCCGGCCTGGCCGGCGAAGCGGATCAAGGCCGAACCGAGGTCGCCGGCCGGCACCTTGTAGCTGCGTTGCTCGCTGTCGGCCACTGCCATCTGCGGCGCCAACGGGCCGAAGCCGAGCATCAGGCTCAAGCACAAGGTGGAATAAGAAAATGAAGACGCCGGGGGCGTTCGGCGGCGTGTCACTGCGGGCATTGTTGCGCTCTCTTGTGGATTCACATGCCCTTGATGACAACCGAACGAAAGAAAGGGGACAGGCTTCAGGCAATTATTTTCAAATGCCTGAACTGCACGTCATTCCCTGTCCTTGAACGAGCGGATCAGGTTGTCGCGCAACTGCCGACCACTGGCCGTCAGCAAGTCGCTCAAGTTTCGGCTTGTAGGCTTTGTCGAAGGCGAGATTGCTCGAATAGACGGCAAAACACACAAACGCTGAGCGCTTCAGATCGGCAGGCATCGCGGGGCAAGCCCGCTCCTGCAGGGGAATCCTGTGGGAGCGGGCTTGCCCCGCGATAAGGCCCTGCTAGTGCACCGCGCGCGTGACCAGGTAACTCAGCAGCTCGGGCTCGTCATCCAGTTCAATGGTCCGCACCGGCCGTGGCAGGTTGTCCAGCACCGCACGCCAGAAGGCCTGGGCGGTTTCGTCCTGGTCATAGAAGCGCACCAGCCAGTCACTCTCCCCGCTCATCAGCACCTGGCTGGCGATCGCGCGGCCGATGCCTTTGCGCCGGTAACGCTTGAGGATGAACAGGTCGGCCAGCTCCAGGGCATTGAGTGCCGCGAACTCGCTACGTTCGATCAACAGGAAACCGGCGATGAAGCCATCGACCAGGATCAGGTTGGCGCTCCACTGAGGCTCCTGCCAGTAGCGGATCAGGTGCTCTTCGTGGATGTAAAAGCGGCCGTCCACTTCCACATCCTCTTGCTCCCAGTCCGAAGACTCATAGGCATAGAACTGATACAGGTTGCGGATCAGCTCAGCCTGGTCGGGGCCGGTTTGCAGCAGTTCGACAGTGAAAGGGATCGAAGGCATGGGGATCTCGGTCAATAAACGGGGAGCGCTTTTTTAGCGGGCGCTATTGTTTACAAAAGCGCTGACCAATACCAGCAGCAGGAGATCCACCCATGACAACGTCCGAGTCATCCGCCGGCGCACTGATCGAGGCCAGAATCAACGCGCTCAACGACTGGCGCGGGGCAACCCTTGCCCGGGTAAGCGCAAATAGGGGCCACTGTCTTGTCTGTGGGAGCGGGCTTGCCC
>JBOICD010000205.1:0-6442 GCA_050739855.1 Pseudomonas sp. | reverse complement strand
GGCCAGGTCCGGGTCGATGTTGTTGGACGCACAACCTTCGATGAAACCGCCGCGCTGCTTGGCCATTTCCTCAGGCTTTTTCTTACCCATGGCGCGACGCAGCATATCCGCACCGCCAAGGGTGTAACCGGCCATCACCTGGGCAATCTGCATCACCTGCTCCTGGTACAGGATGATGCCGTAAGTCGGCGCCAGCACCGGCTTGAGGCCTTCGTACTGGTAGTCCGAGTGCGGATAAGCCAGTTCGGCGCGGCCGTGCTTGCGGTTGATGAAGTCGTCAACCATGCCCGATTGCAGCGGGCCGGGACGGAACAGCGCCACCAGTGCGATAAGGTCTTCCAGGCAGTCGGGCTTGAGCTTCTTGATCAGCTCCTTCATGCCTCGCGATTCAAGCTGGAACACCGCCGTGGTCTCAGCCTTTTGCAGCAGCTCGTAGGTTTTCTTGTCATCCAGCGGGATGAAATCGATGTTCAGGTCATCCAGGCCCTTCTTGGCCTGCTCGCGGTTGATGGTTTCCATCGCCCACTTGATGATGGTCAGGGTCCGCAGACCGAGGAAGTCGAACTTCACCAGCCCCGCCGCCTCGACGTCATCCTTGTCGAACTGGGTAACCAGGCCGCCGCCCTCTTCATCACAGGCGATCGGCGAGAAATCGGTGAGTTTGGTCGGCGCGATGACCACACCACCGGCGTGCTTACCGGTACCGCGGCAGACACCCTCGAGCTTGAGGGCCATGTCCCAGATTTCCTTGGCATCCTCATCGGTCTTGAGGAAGTCGCGGAGCATCTCTTCCTGCTCGTAGGCTTTCTCCAGGGTCATGCCCACTTCGAACGGGATCATCTTCGACAGGCGATCGGCCAGGCCGTAGGACTTGCCCTGGACCCGCGCCACGTCGCGCACCACCGCCTTGGCGGCCATGGTACCGAAGGTGATGATCTGGCTCACCGCGTTGCGACCGTAGGCGTCGGCCACGTATTCGATCACCCGGTCGCGGCCATCCATGCAGAAGTCGACGTCGAAGTCGGGCATGGAAACCCGTTCCGGGTTGAGGAAACGTTCGAACAGCAAGTCGTAGGCCAGCGGATCGAGGTCGGTGATCTTCAGCACGTAGGCCACCAGCGAGCCGGCACCCGAACCCCGGCCCGGGCCCACTGGCACGCCGTTGTTCTTGGCCCACTTGATGAAGTCCATAACGATCAGGAAGTAACCGGGGAAGCCCATCTGGATGATGATATCCAGCTCGAACTTCAAGCGGTCGAGGTAAACCTGACGCTTTTCTTCGTAATTGGGCGTGGTCTCTTTCGGCCACAGCACCGCCAGACGCTCCTCCAGGCCCTCATGGGAGACATGCCGAAGGTAGTCGTCAATGCCCATGCCGTTGGGCGTCGGAAAATCAGGCAGGAAGTGTTTGCCCAGCTGCACCTGGATGTTGCAGCGTTTGGCAATCTCCACGGTGTTGGCCACTGCGTCAGGCAGGTCGCTGAACAGCTCGGCCATTTCTTCCGGGCTTTTCAGGTACTGCTGGTCACTGTAGTTGCGTGAACGCCGCGGGTCGTCCAGGGCGCGGCCTTCGCCGATGCATACGCGGGTTTCATGGGCGTCGTAATCCGACTGCTTGATGAAGCGCACATCGTTGGTCGCCACCAGCGGCGCATTGAACTTGTCGGCCAGCGCGACCGCAGCATGCAGGTACTCTTCATCACCGGCGCGGTTGGTGCGCTGCACTTCGACATAGAAGCGCTCAGGGAACATCGCCATCCAGTCTTGCAGCAAGGCTTCGGCTTCATCGGGGTTGCCATTGAGCAACGCCATGCCGATATCGCCCTCTTTGGCTGCCGACAGGGCGATCAGTCCCTCGCTGGCTGCGGGGATCCAGTCTCGCTCGATCACCACCAGGCCATTGCGCTGGCCTTCGACCCAACCGCGAGAGATCAACTCGGTGAGGTTGCGATAACCCTTGGCGTCCATGGCCAGAAAGCAGATGCGCGACAGTGGCGCGTCGGGGTCGCGATTGGCCAGCCACAGGTCGGCGCCACAGATCGGCTTGATCCCCGAGCCCATGGCGTTCTTGTAGAACTTGACCAGCGAGCACATGTTGCTCTGGTCGGTAACCGCTACGGCCGGCATGTTCATCGAGGCCAATGCCTTGGCCAGCGGCTTGATCCGCACCAGGCCATCGACCAGGGAGAATTCGGTGTGCAGGCGAAGATGAACGAAAGAAGCCGACATGATGATCCTATAGCAGCACAAAACAACAAGGCCCGGATTGTACCGGGCCTTGATCAAAACAGCAGCCAGTGATGGTTGATCCTGACTATTGACACCCGCTTCGGTCGGTCAGACTTCGGCAAACCCGCTGCTCAGCGCATCACGGGCTTCGAAGGCCGCGCGCACCGGGGCAAAGGAGCGCCGGTGAATCGGCGTCGGTCCCAAGCGCGCCAGCGCTTCCAGGTGCACCGGGGTTGGATAGCCCTTGTGCCCACCGATGCCATAACCTGGATAAATCAGCTCGAAAGCGGCCATCTCCCGGTCGCGGGTGACCTTGGCCAGGATCGAAGCGGCTGCAATCGCCGGAACCTGGCTGTCGCCTTTGACCACCGGTGCCGCCGGCACTGACAGCTTGGGGCAGCGATTGCCGTCGATCAGCGCCAGTTTCGGTGTGACGCTCAGCCCTTCGACCGCGCGCTGCATGGCCAGCATGGTGGCATGCAGGATGTTCAGCTCGTCGATTTCTTCGACTTCGGCGCGGGCGATGCAGAAGCTCAGGGCTTTCTCGCAGATTTCATCAAACAGCTTCTCGCGACGCGCCTCGGTGAGTTTCTTCGAGTCGTTGAGACCGAGAATCGGCCGCTGCGGATCGAGGATCACCGCCGCCGTCACCACCGCACCGCACAGCGGGCCGCGGCCGACTTCGTCGACGCCGGCGACCAGGTCCTCGACCAGGTTGAAGTCCAGTCCCATTTGCATCTATCGGGTTTCCAGCAGGGCCAGCACCGCTTCGGCTGCCTGGTTCGAGGCATCGCGGCGCAGGGTACGGTGAATCTGATCAAAGCCTTCGGTCTGCTGTGCACCGCCCTCAACCAGCGGCGCCAGGGTCTGGGCCAGCGCTTCGGGGGTGGCGGCTTCCTGCAGCAACTCAGGCACCAGCATGCGCTGGGCCAGCAGGTTGGGCAGGGACACGTAGGGGCTTTTGACCAGTCGTTTGAGAATCCAGTAAGTCAGCGGTGCCAAACGGTAGGCGACCACCATCGGCCGCTTGAACAGCAGCGCTTCCAGGGTGGCGGTACCCGAGGCGATCAACACCGCATCGCAGGCCGCCAGGGCCTGGTGCGAACGACCGTCGAGCAGGGTCAGCGGCAGATCACGACCCTCCAGCATCTGCTCCAGTTGAGCACGGCGCTCGGCATTGGCACACGGCGACACGAAGCGTACACCCGGCACCCGCTCACACAAACGCTGAGCGGTATCGAGAAACAACGCGCCCAATCGCCCGACTTCACCGCCACGGCTGCCGGGCATCAAGGCCACCAGCGGCCCTTCGCCGAGCCCCAGTTGTTCACGGGCAGCGCGACGATCAGCTTCGAGGGGAATACTGTCAGCAAGCGGGTGACCAACAAAGCGTACTGGCACACCCTTCTCTTCGTAGAACTTTGCCTCGAAGGGGAACAGCGTGAGCATCAGGTCGCAACCTTCGCGAATCTTCAGCACACGCTTCTGCCGCCAGGCCCAGACCGAGGGGCTGACGTAGTGCACGGTCTTGATCCCGGCCTTGCGCAGGTTCAGTTCAATATTGAGAGTGAAGTCAGGCGCATCGATACCGATGAACACATCCGGGCGTTGTTCGATCAGGGTCTGGATCAGAGCCTTGCGCCGCTTGAGCAGCTCACGCAGGCGACCCAGCACCTCGACCAGGCCCATGACCGCCAGGCGTTCCATGGGGAAGTAGGACACCAGGCCCTCAGCCTGCATCAGCGGCCCGCCAACCCCGATGAAACGCACCTGCGGATGACGTGCCTTGAGCGCCCGCATCAAGCCGGCGCCAAGGATATCGCCGCTGGCCTCACCCGCCACCAGCGCTACACAGAGCTCTGCCATGATCAGCGGGTGATGCCGCGGGTGGAGTTCTGGATCGACTTGAGGAACACGTCGACTTCGGGGAATTGCGCGGCAGGCTCGGCCAGCTCGGCGATGGCCTGCTCGACCGTCAGGCCCTGACGATAAACCACCTTGTAGGCACGACGCAGGGCATGAATGGCATCTTCACTGAAGCCCCGACGGCGCATGCCCTCGAAGTTCATGCTGCGCGCCTCGGCCGGGTTACCGAATACCGTCACATAAGCCGGTACATCCTTGCCAATCGCGGTGCCCATGCCAGAAAAGCTGTGGGCGCCGATATGGCAGAACTGATGCACCAGGGTGAATCCGGAGAGGATCGCCCAGTCATCCACATGGACATGCCCGGCCAGCGCGGTATTGTTGACCAGGATGCAGTGGTTGCCGATGACGCTGTCATGACCGATGTGGGCATAGGCCATGATCAGGTTGTGATCGCCCAGCGTGGTTTCCGAGCGGTCCTGCACGGTGCCACGGTGGATGGTCACGCCTTCACGGATGACATTGTGATCACCGATGACCAGACGTGTAGGCTCACCCTTGTACTTGAGGTCAGGGGTATCCTCACCTACCGAGGAGAACTGGTAGATGCGATTGTGCCGACCGATGCGGGTCGGCCCCTTGAGGATCACATGCGGACCGATAACGGTCCCCTCGCCGATCTCGACCCCGGCACCGACGATAGACCAAGGGCCAACCTCGACGCCGTCGGCGATCTTCGCCGAGGGATCGATGATTGCCCGAGGGTCAATCAAACTCATAGTTTACGTTCCGCGCAGATGATCTCGGCCGAGCACACTGGCTTGCCGTCGACCGACGCCTGGCATTCGAACTTCCAGATCTGGCGCTTGCAGCTGATGAACTTGGCCTCGAGGATCAGCTGGTCACCCGGCAGAACCGGCTGACGGAAGCGCAGTTTGTCGGAACCGACAAAATAGTACAGCGTACCGTCCGCAGGTTTCACGTCGAGCATCTTGAAGCCAAGGATACCGGCCGCCTGGGCCATGGCTTCGATGATCAGCACGCCCGGCATGATCGGGTGCGCCGGGAAGTGACCATTGAAAAACGGTTCGTTGATGCTGACATTCTTGTAGGCACGAATGCGCTGGGCCTCGACGTCCAGGTCCACTACCCGGTCCACCAACAGGAACGGGTAACGGTGAGGCAGGTATTCGCGAATCTCGTTGATGTCCATCATTTCGGGGGGAAGCCTGTAGTAAAGATAGGGAGCGCCCGCTTTTGCCAGGCGCTCCTTTTGCAAATCAAAGAGTCAGCCTGTGGCTATTCACTCTCGATCAGGAAATGGTATCAGCCTTCTGATGAAGGCTGGCTGCCTGAGGTCACGACCTCGACACGCTTTTCCAACTGTTGTAGGCGTTTCGCCATCTCGTCGAGCTGGCGAATCCGTGCGGCACTTTTACGCCACTCGCCCAGCGGCTGCATCGCCGTACCGGAAGAATAAGCCCCAGGTTCGGTGATCGAACGTGTGACCATGGTCATGCCAGACACGAAAACGCCGTCGCAGACATCGATATGCCCGACCATGCCGACACCGCCGGCGATGGTGCAATGTTTGCCGATTTTGGTACTGCCGGAAATGCCGACGCAGGCCGCCATCGCCGTGTGATCACCAATCTGTACGTTATGGGCGATCTGGATCTGGTTATCGAGTTTGACCCCATTGCCGATCCGCGTGTCTGCCAAGGCGCCACGGTCAACTGCGGTGTTCACACCGATTTCGACATCGTCGCCAATACTGACACCACCGATCTGGGCGATTTTCTGCCAGACACCCTTCTCGTTGGCAAAGCCGAAGCCCTCACCCCCGATAACCGCGCCAGACTGGATCACCACCCGCTTACCGATGCGCACGTCGTGGTACAGGGTCACCCGCGGGGCCAGCCAACCACCCTCGCCGATCACGCAACGGGCGCCGATGAAGCACTGCGCACCGATGGTCACACCCGGGCCAATCTGCGCACCGCTCTCGATCACCGCACAGGCGCCGATGCTGGCGCTGGCGTCGACCTGAGCATCGGCGGCAACCACGGCGCTGGGATGGATTCCCGCTACAGCCCTGGGCTTTGGATCGAACAGGTGGGAGATGCGTGCGTAAGCGAGGTACGGATCGGGGACGATCAGGGCATTGCCGGCGAAGCCTTCGGCATCGGCAGGCTTGAGCAGGATCGCAGCTGCCTGGCTGTCACCGAGGTACTTGCGGTACTGCGGATTGGCGAGAAAGCTCAACTGCCCCGGCCCGGCTTCCTGAAGGGTTGCCAGACCAGAGATTTCCAGCTCCTCGGGGCCACTCAGGGTGGCGCCGAGGAAC
>JBOICD010000204.1:0-6450 GCA_050739855.1 Pseudomonas sp. | reverse complement strand
CTGAGCCTGTATCAGCAGCCCAGTGGCAATGACCTGCGCGCCGGCCTGCTACCGGCGGGCCTGCCCCACCAGCAACGGACGCTGACTGCCGAGACGACCGAGCCATAGCGAAGCCAGAATCACCGCCCCACCGATGAACAACCTGCCCAGGGGCTCGTGCTGATTCCAGATCAGCAAGTTGAGCAGCAGCCCCACCGGTACGTGCAGGTTGTTCATCACCGCCAGGGTCGCGCCGGACACCAGGCACGCGCCCTTGTTCCACCAGTACAACCCCAGCGCCGTCGGGCACAGCCCGAGGAACAGCAGCACCAGCCACTGCACATCGGTGCTGGGCAGGTGCTGGCTGTTGCCGAACGCCAGGAACGCCGGCAACACCACCAGCAAGGCGCCCAGGTAGAAATAGCCAAAGCGCCGGTAATGCGGCAGATCACTGGGGTTGCGCGCAATCAGGTGACGGTACAGCACCTGGCCGGCGGCATAAGTGAAGTTGGCCAGTTGCAGCAGCAGGAAACCGATGAAGAAATCCGGGCTGATGCTATCGAAGCGGATCACCGCCGCGCCCGCCACCGCCACCAGGGCAGCCACCAGCGCCCAGGGATTGAAGCGCCGGTTCAGGGCATCCTCGATCAGGGTCACATGCAGGGGCGTGAGGATGGTGAACAGCAGCACTTCCGGCACGGTCAGCACCCTGAAGCTCAGGTACAGACAGACATAGGTAATGCCGTATTGCAGGGCGCCGATCAGCAGCATCGAGCGCATGAAACGCGGCTCGACCTGACGCCAGCGGGTCAGCGGCAGGAACACCAGGCCGGCCAGCACTACCCGAGCCAGTACGGCGAAGTAGCTGTCGACATGACCTGCCAGGTACTCACCGATCAGGCTGAAGGAAAACGCCTGGATCAGTGCGACGATCAATAAATAGCCCATGGTTGCCCCTTGCTGTGAGGCGGCGACCTTAGCTGTTCACTGATCGCGGGGCAAGGTGGGAGCGGGCTTGCCCCGCGATTGCAACACACAAAAAAGCCCGGCCATGCACAAAGCAATGGCCGGGCAGGCACACCTAAAGGAGCAACAGGTGTCAGGCGGGAAAATTCAATGCAATCACGCCACCGCAGCCAGCTGGGCCTTGGCCTGGTTCAAGCCTTTCTCATGGAAGTCGCCTCCCAGGTTCAGGCCTTCGGCGTGGATGAAGGTCACGTCGTGGATACCGATGAAGGCCATCACCTGGCGCAGGTACGGTTCCTGATGGTCGCTCGAGGCGCCAGCATGGATGCCACCGCGGGCCGTGAGGATGTAGGCCTTCTTGCCGGTCAGCAGACCCTGCGGGCCGGTTTCGGTGTACTTGAAGGTGATACCGGCACGCAGCACGTGGTCCAGCCAGGCCTTCAAGGTGCTTGGGATGGTGAAGTTGTACATCGGCGCGGCCAGCACCAGAACGTCGGCGGCCAGCACTTCGTCAGTCAGCTCGTTGGAGCGGGCCAGCGCCTGCAGTTCGTCGCTGTTGCGTTGCTCTTCGGGCTTCATCCAGCCACCGAGCAGGTTGCCATCCAGGTGCGGCACCGGGTTGACGGCCAGGTCGCGCAGGGTGACCTGGTCGCCAGGATGGGCGGCTTGCCACTGGCTGACGAAGTCACTGGTCAGCTGCCGGGAGACCGAACCCTGCTGGCGGGCGCTGCTTTCGATTACGAGTACACGGGACATGGGTTGCCTCCATCGGCGAATGTGGTAAGTCGATGGAGGTAAGACTAAACAGTGACTGATCGATTAAAAAGCGTAAAATCTGGGTGCAATCTATCAGTTTATTTGTTTTATTGTGCCGGTGCGCTAGCCTCAGTCATTGCGGCTTACAGTCCAGGCTGATGCGCAGCTTGATGATCTCGCGGTTGAATTTGGCCGTGACATCCTTGCTCTGCCTGGCCGGCACCTGTACCCGGCGCACCCTGGGGGCTTCCGGGCCGTTGCGGAACAGCACCTTGCACTGAGCGGCCACCTCACCGTAGTTGTTCAGCGTGATCGAACCGATGTCACGGTCGGTGTCGTAGGTGGTGTAGTCGAGCTTGACGCCATCGAGTTTTTTTTCCACATCGATGGGATACGCCAAGGCTGTGAGCGGAAGCAGGGCCAGCAGTACAGCACAACATTTTTTCATACGACGCTCTCCATGAAAGAGCGCCAGCTTAGGACAACAGGAGCCGAAGATGAAAGCGCCGCGCGTTACCCTGGATCAGTGGCGGACCCTGCAAGCGGTGGTCGATCACGGTGGTTTTGCCCAGGCGGCCGAAGCGCTGCACCGTTCGCAATCCTCGGTGAGCTACACCGTGGCGCGCATGCAGGACCAGCTGGGTGTGCCGCTGCTGCGCATCGATGGACGCAAGGCAGTGCTGACCGAAGCCGGCAACGTGCTGCTGCGCCGCTCCCGGCAACTGGTCAAGCAGGCCAGCCAGCTGGAAGACCTGGCCCACCACATGGAACAGGGCTGGGAGGCCGAAGTGCGCCTGGTGGTCGATGCCGCCTACCCCAATGCCCGTCTGGTCCGTGCCTTGAGCGCCTTCATGCCGCAAAGCCGCGGTTGCCGCGTGCGCCTGCGTGAAGAAGTGCTGTCGGGCGTCGAAGAGGTGCTGCATGAAGGCATTGCCGACCTGGCGATCAGCGGCTTCAACATTTCCGGCTACCTGGGGACCGAGCTCAGTTCGGTGGAGTTCGTCGCCGTGGCCCATCCGGATCACAGCCTGCACCGACTGGGTCGCGAGCTGAACTTCCAGGACCTGGAAAGCCAGCTGCAAGTGGTGATCCGCGACTCGGGTCGCGCGCAACCGCGCGATGTCGGCTGGCTCGGCGCCGAACAGCGCTGGACGGTGGGCAGCCTGGCAACCGCCTCGACGTTTGTCAGCAGTGGCCTGGGCTTTGCCTGGCTGCCACGCCACCTGATCGAACGGGAATTGCGCGAGGGCGTGCTCAAGCCCTTGCCACTGGATCAGGGTGGCAGTCGCCATCCACTGTTCTACCTTTACTCCAACAAGGACAAACCCTTGGGCCCGGCCACGCAGATCCTCATCGAATTGCTGCGCAACTTCGATACCGCGCCGCTGGACGTGCCCTTCGCCGCTCCCGCCCAAGCCTGACAGGAATCATGCCCATGGCCTATTTCGAACATGAAGGTTGTTCGCTGCACTACGAGGAATACGGCCAGGGTGATCCGCTGGTATTGCTCCATGGCCTGGGTTCCAGCTGTCAGGACTGGGAGATGCAAGTACCGGCACTTGCCCATCACTACCGGGTAATCCTGATGGACATCCGTGGCCACGGCCGCTCCGACAAACCCCGCGAGCGCTACAGCATCCAGAGTTTCAGCGCCGATCTGCTGGCCTTGCTCGAACAGTTGCAGACCGGCCCCGTGCACCTGGTCGGCCTGTCGATGGGCGGCATGGTCGGCTTTCAGTTCGCGGTCGATCACCCGCAGTGGTTGCGCAGCCTGTGCATCGTCAACAGCGCCCCCGAGGTCAAGCGCCGCACCCGCCAGGACTGGATCTGGTGGGCCAAGCGCTGGGCCCTGGCCCGCGCGCTGAGCCTGGAAGCCATCGGCAAGGGCCTGGCTGCGCGGCTGTTCCCTGAGCCGCAACAGGCCGACCTGCGCCGCAAGATGGCCGAACGCTGGGCGAAAAACGACAAGCGCGCCTACCTGGCCAGCTTCGATGCGATTGTCGGTTGGGGCGTCAGCGAACGCCTGGGGCAGATCCGCTGTCCTACGCTGATCATCAGTGCCGATCAGGATTACACCCCGGTAGCCCTGAAAGAGCGCTATGTGGGCCTGATTCCCCAGGCGCGACTGGCGGTCATCGAAAATTCCCGGCACGCTACACCACTGGATCAACCGAACATTTTCAATCAGACGCTGCTGCAGTTTCTGGCGGCGGCCACCACCTCTCAAGGAACATTGAGCCCATGCTGAAAAAACTCCTGCTCGCCACCTGCTCGGTCGTCTTCGCCACCAGCCTGATGGCTGCCGAGAAGGCGCCCCATGTATTGCTCGACACCAGCTTCGGCCAGATCGAAGTGGAACTGGATCCGGTCAAGGCACCGATCAGCAGCAAGAATTTCCTGGAATACGTGGACAGCGGCTTCTACACCAACACCATTTTCCACCGGGTGATCCCTGGTTTCATGGTTCAAGGTGGCGGTTTCACTGCGCAAATGCAGCAGAAGCCGACCAAGGATCCGATCCGCAATGAAGCCAGCAACGGCCTGCACAACACCCGCGGCACGCTGTCGATGGCGCGCACCTCGAACCCCAACTCTGCCACCAGCCAGTTCTTCATCAACGTGGCTGACAACGCCTTCCTCGACCCGGGCCGTGATGCCGGTTACGCGGTGTTCGCCAAAGTGGTCAAGGGCATGGACGTTGTCGATCAGATCGTCAACTCGCAAACCACCGTCAAGAACGGCATGCGTGACGTGCCGGTCGATCCGATACTGATCAAGTCGGCCAAACGCCTCGACTGACCCCGGGCTTCACAGGGACGTGAGCCAAGGCCTGAGGGTCTGACTGAACAGGAGTTACCTTTTTCATGCTGTTTCGCCGTTTCGAAAAGCTGATCGATATCTTTCGTGAAGCACCCACCGCCTCGCCGCCCAGTACGGTACTGCCGTTCTATCTGTACTACCTGCGTCAGGTCTGGCCCAGCTTTGCTGCGCTGCTGGTGGTCGGCCTGATCGGCGCGCTGATCGAAGTGGCACTGTTCAGTTACCTGAGCCGGATCATCGATCTGGCCCAGGGCACCCCCAACATCAACTTTTTCAGTGAACACGCCGCTGAGCTGATCTGGATGCTGGTGGTCGCGCTGCTGCTGCGCCCGGTGTTCGTCGGTCTGCACGACCTGCTGGTGCACCAGACCATCAGCCCCGGCATGACCAGCATGATCCGCTGGCAAAACCACACCTATGTGCTCAAGCAGAGCCTGAATTTCTTCCAGAGCGATTTTGCCGGACGCATTGCCCAGCGCATCATGCAAACCGGCAACTCGCTGCGCGACTCGGCCGTGCAGGCAGTGGATGCCCTGTGGCACGTACTGATCTACGCCATCAGCTCGCTGGTGCTGTTTGCCGAGGCGGACTGGCGCTTGATGCTGCCGCTGATCAGCTGGATCCTCTGTTACATCGGCGCGCTCTACTACTTCGTGCCGCGGGTCAAAGCCCGTGCGGTGATTTCTTCCGATGCCCGCTCCAAGCTCATGGGCCGCATCGTCGATGGCTACACCAACATCGCCACCCTGAAGCTCTTCGCCCACACCGACTTCGAGCAGCAGTACGCGCGCGAAGCGATCAGCGAACAAACTGAGAAAACCCAACTGGCGGCCCGTGTAGTCACCAGCATGGACGTGGTCATCACCAGCCTCAACGGCCTGCTGATCGTCACCACCACGGGGCTGGCCCTGTGGCTGTGGACCCAGGCGCTGATCAGCGTCGGTGCCATCGCCCTGGCTACCGGCCTGGTGATTCGTATCGTCAACATGTCCGGCTGGATCATGTGGGTGGTCAATGGCATCTTCGAGAACATCGGCATGGTTCAGGATGGCCTGCAGACCATCGCCCAGCCGGTCACCGTCACCGACCCACCGAAAGCCCCGGCGCTTAAAGTCGATCGCGGTGCGGTGAAGTTCGAGAATGTCTGCTTCCACTACGGCAAAGGCAGCCGGATCATCGATGGCCTCAACCTGGACATTCGTCCTGGCGAGAAAATCGGCCTGATCGGCCCCTCCGGCGCGGGTAAATCAACCCTGGTCAACCTGCTGCTGCGTTTGTATGACCTGGAAAGCGGACGCATCCTGATCGATAGCCAGGACATTGCCCAGGTGACCCAGGCCAGCCTGCGCGCGCAGATCGGCATGATCACCCAGGACACCTCGCTGCTGCACCGTTCGATCCGCGAGAACCTGCTGTACGGACGGCCCGACGCCAGTGACGAAACGGTCTGGGAAGCGGTCCGTCAGGCCCGCGCCGATGAATTCATCCCGCTGCTGTCCGATACCCAGGGCCGCACCGGCTTCGATGCCCATGTCGGTGAGCGCGGAGTCAAGCTCTCCGGTGGCCAGCGCCAGCGCATCGCCATTGCCCGGGTGCTGCTCAAGAACGCGCCGATCCTGGTCATGGACGAGGCCACTTCAGCACTGGACTCGGAAGTCGAAGCAGCGATTCAGGAAAGCCTCGAGACCCTGATGCAGGGTAAGACGGTAATTGCCATTGCCCACCGGCTGTCGACCATTGCCCGCATGGACCGCCTGGTGGTGCTGGAAAAAGGCCGGATTGCCGAGATGGGCAGCCATGCCGAGCTGCTCGCGCAGCAGGGATTGTATGCGCGCTTGTGGCATCACCAGACCGGTGGGTTTGTCGGCATCGACTGATGGGTGGGAGACTGCCTGGTGGGAGCGGGCTTGCCCCGCGATACAATGCACC
>JBOICD010000203.1:0-6581 GCA_050739855.1 Pseudomonas sp. | reverse complement strand
GCGTCTGCTGCCAAGGGACAAAACCATGCCTACTTTGGGGCGTTTGCCAAAGTAACCCGCCGTAAGGGCGGAAAGGTGATTCGGCGCCACCGCCGCAAACGGATATGCCCACAACCCATAAAGCCATTGAAGGGGTGCCAACCCCAACCCCAACCCCTACAACGCCGGCGTTTCCAGCAACAACCGCCGAAACTCCCCCAACGGCAACGGCCGACTGTGCAAATACCCCTGATACAAATAACACCCCAGCCGCTCCAGAAACTCCAGCTGCTCAGACAGCTCCACCCCTTCGGCAATCACCGCCAGATCCAGGCTACGAGCCATGGCCACAATGGCGCGGACGATCTCCGCATCGTTGGGATCCTCCGGCGCATCGCGCACAAACGACTGGTCGATCTTCAGCGCATCCACCGGCAGGCGCTTGAGGTAGGTCAGCGACGAATACCCGGTACCGAAATCATCCATGGCAAAGCTCACCCCATAACGCTTGAGCTCACGCATCTTGTTGATGGTGTCCTCCAGATTCTGGATGACGATACCTTCGGTGATCTCCAGCTTGAGCATCTTGTAAGGCAGGCGAAAGTCATCAAGGCTGCGCAGCACCCGCTCGACAAAGTCGTTCTGGCGAAACTGTCGCGGGCTGATGTTTACGCACAGGCTGAAGTCATCGGCGTCGATCAAATGGTCACGCAACATGCCGGCACAGGCATCGCAGGCTTCGTCGAGTATCCAGCTGCCCACTTCGAGAATCAGCCCGCTTTCTTCCAGCACCTGGATGAACTGCGCTGGCGGCTGCTGACCCAGCTGCGGGTGGTGCCAGCGTAACAACACTTCGGCGCCGATAATGCGATTGTCACGGGCATCGACCTGGGGCTGGAAGTGCAGGGCCAGTTCGCCGCGGGCGAGGGCCAGGCGCAGGTCGCTTTCCATGCGCAAGCGTTCGCTGGCGGCTTTTTGCATGGTGGTGTGGAACAGCTGGGTGGTGTTGCGCCCGGAGTCTTTGGCCCGATACAGGGCAATGTCGGCGCGTTTGAGCAGGTCGGCCGGGGTCGAGCCGTGATCGGGAATCAAGGCCACGCCGATGCTGGGCGTAACCTGCAGGCGCTGGCCATCGAGGGACATCGGCTCGGCCAGTAATTGACGCAGGGTATCGGCCAGCTCGCGGACTTTTTCCGTGACTTCGTCGCGGCTGCCTTCCAGGCCGCTGATCAGTACCACGAATTCGTCGCCACCCAGACGCGCCACGGTGTCTTCCAGGCGCACGCTGGCTTCCAGGCGTGCGGTGATGATTTTCAGCACCGTGTCGCCGACCGGATGGCCGAGGGAGTCATTGATGTGCTTGAAGTGGTCGAGGTCGAGAAACAGCAGGGCGCCGCGCAAGTTGTGGCGTTTGAGCAAAGCGATCTGCTGGCTCAAACGGTCCATCAACAGGGCACGGTTGGGCAGGTTGGTCAGCGGGTCGTGATAGGCCAGGTGACGGATCTGCGCCTGGGCGTTCTTCAGCTGGCTGACATCACGGGCCGTGAGCAGCAGGCATTGCGACTCGTTGAGGACAATCGGTTCGATCGACACCTCGACGGTGAGGATTTCCCCGCGTTTGTTGCGTCCGAGCATTTCCCGGTGGTGCACCCGGCCCTTTTCCTGTAGTTCCGAAATCAGGATTGCGCGTTGTTTATCGTCGGCCCAGATGCCGATTTCGTTCGCGGTGCGGCCGATCACTTCGCTGGCGCTGTAGCCCGTCAACCGGCAGAAACCATCGTTGACCTCCAGGTAGCGGCCGCTGTCGAGTTCGGTAATGGTGATGGCGTCGGGACTGGAGTGGAATGCTTTGGCGAACTTCTCTTCGCTGGACTTGAGCGCGGCTTCGGCCCGCTGTTGTTGGGTGATGTCGCGCAGGGTGGTGACGCTGCAAGGCTGGTCGTCGACGGTGATCAGGCGGCTGGAGATCACGCAGGTCAGGGGCTGGCCGTCTTTGTGGTTGATCACCACGGCGACATTGTTCAGGGCTTCGTCGCGAATCACCTGTTCGATGCGGCGGGCGCGTTCGGCGGACTCGGCCCACAAGCCGATTTCTTCGGCGGTGCGGCCGATGACGTGCTGGGCGTCCCAGCCGAAGGTCTGGGTGAACGCCGGGTTGATCTCGATGAACTGACCGCTGTCCTGGCGCGTCACACAAATCGGATCGGGGCTGGCCTGGAACAGACTGGCGAACTTTTCTTCCGAGCTGGTCAGGCGTTGCTCGCGTTCAACCTGGTCGGTGATGTCGAGCAGGGTGCCGGCCATGCGCAGCGGTTTGCCCTGTGCGTCGCGGTACAGCCGGGCACGGCTTTCAATGTAGCGTGAGGTGCCGTTCTCCAGCTGGATCTGGTAGGTGATCTGGTAGTTGCCGGCCGGACCTTCGCGTAGGCTGCGATAAGCCTTGTGCATGTTGTGGCGTTCGTGCTCCGGCACACCCTCGAAAAATGCCTCGAAAGACTCGTGGAAAGGCACCGGTTCCAGGCCGTGCAGTTCGGCGGCGCGCGCCGATCCATAGAGCATGCCGCTGGGGATATGCCAGTCCCAGGTGCCCATCTGGGCGGAATCCAGAGCCAGGTCCAGGCGTTCCTGGCTGTCCTTGAGGGCCTGTTCGGCGCGTTTGCGCTCACTGGTGTCGACGAAAGTGCTGAGCAGGTAGACCGTGCCTTCGAGCTCGATGTTCTGGGTGCTGAGGATGCCGTCATGGACCTTGCCGTTGCTGGCGCAAAACTGTACTTCCAGGGTGACCGGGCCGCTGTTGCCACGCGTGGCTTCAAGCACCATGTTGCGCTGTTGCGGATTGGCCCACAGGCCAAGCTCGATGGTGGTTTTGTTGATCACCTGGTGGCCGGGCCAGCCGAGCGTCTGTTCGAAGTGCTGATTGACCTCATGAATCAGGCCATCGGAGCGGCGGGTCAGCAGCACTACATTGGGACTCAGATGAAACAGCGTGGCAAAGCGCTTTTCCGAATTGATCAGCGCGGTTTCGCGCTCCCGCTGGCGGGTGATTTCGCGGATCACTCCGATCATCTGGGGGCGGCCGTGCTTGTCCTTGGCCAGGCTGCCATTGATTTCCAGCCAGTGCAGGCTGCCGTCGGGCCAGCGGATACGGTGGCGCAAGGCTTGTTCCACCGGTTCGCCGTTGAGGACCGCATTAAAGGCCTGCAAGGTGCGCGCGCGGTCTTCGGCTGGCAGCAGGTCGAGGTAATCCAGGTCGTTGGGTAGCGGCTGCTCGGGGTCAAAGCCGAACAGCGCCTGGGTCCCCCTGGACCAGCTGATCTGGCCAGTCTCGACATCCCAGAACCAGGCGCCCAGGCGCGCGCCATTCAACGCCGCCAGCAGTTGCGGTGCGTTTTCCCAGGTCTGCTCCAATACCTGGGGGTCTGCCGCATGGATGCGCGGCAGACGCGGAAAGCGATTTGCTGATTTGGGCATCGATACCAGACCTTTGGCAGGTGACGCGTCCTTGAGAGTTGTTCTGGCCGGGATTTACCTCATTGGCTCGTGGCCACCTGCGTGGCTGTCGAGCAGTGCCATGAAGGCTTTGGCCGCGTTCGATAACGTCCGTTCGGTGTGCAGAATGTAGCCTAGCTGGCGCGACAGCTGTATGCCCGGCAAAGTGATAGGCGCAACCTGCTCATCGAGCATAGTGCGCGGCAGCACACTCCAGGCCAGGCCGATGGCAACCATCATCTTGATGGTTTCCAGGTAGTTGGTGCTCATGGCGATGTTCGGCGTCAGCCCCTGGGCTTCGAACAGGCGTTGGACAATATGGTGTGTGAAAGTGTTGCCACCGGGAAAAACCGCGGGGTGATGGGCGATATCGGCAAGGCTTACCGGGCCATTGCACGCCAGTGGATGCTCCGGGGAGGCGACGAAATCCAGCGGATCGTTCCACACCGGCACCGCTTGAACCAGAGGGTGCGGTTCGGGTGCCAGGGTGATCACCGCAATTTCGGCGCGACCATGGAGTATCTCGTCGTAGGCAGCTTCTGAATCCAGGAACTGAATATCCAATGCCACTGCCGGGTACTGGCGGGTGAAAGCCCGTAAAACCGGAGGCAAGCGATGCAAGCCGATATGGTGGCTGGTGGCGAGGGTCAGGCGACCGGTCACTTCACCGGTGAGATTGCTCAGGGCGCGGCGGGTATCATCCAGTACGTTGACGATCTGATAAGCGCGCGGCAGCAAGGCACGGCCAGCCTCGGTGAGGTTGATGTCGCGGCCCAGGCGATCGAACAGGCGCACATCCAGTTGCTGTTCCAGTCCGGCAATACGCTTGCTGATGGCTGGCTGAGTGAGGTGCAGGCGCTCACCCGCGCCGGAAAAGCTGCCGGTTTCAGCCACGGCGATAAAGGCATTGAGGTTGGCGAAGTCCACGGCTTAGCTATTCTCTTGGGTTATCCAAAGCATAAAAATTATGAATTTGAGTTATTCAATCTACCGTCATAGCATCGTCCGTACAAGCCAAGTGGTTATTGGCATAGAAAGACGCTGATGAGGAACCGTCTGATGGCCGGCAAAACGCTCTACGACAAGCTCTGGGATTCGCATTTGGTCAAGCAGCGCGACGATGGTTCGGCGCTGATCTATATCGACCGTCACATCATTCACGAAGTGACGTCACCGCAAGCCTTCGAAGGCCTGCGCCTGGCCAACCGCAAACCCTGGCGCATCGATGCCAACATCGCCACGCCTGACCACAACGTGCCGACCACCCCGGAACGCAAGGGCGGCATCGACGCCATTGTCGACCAGGTGTCGCGTTTGCAGGTGCAGACCCTCGATGAGAACTGCGACGAGTATGGCATCACCGAATTCAAGATGAATGACGTGCGTCAGGGCATCGTCCACGTCATCGGCCCGGAGCAGGGCGCAACCTTGCCGGGCATGACCGTGGTTTGCGGCGACTCGCATACTTCCACCCATGGTGCTTTTGGCGCCCTGGCCCATGGCATCGGCACTTCGGAAGTCGAGCACGTGCTCGCGACCCAGTGCCTGGTGGCCAAGAAAATGAAAAACATGCTGGTGCGTGTCGAAGGTCAGTTGCCGTTCGGCGTCACGGCCAAGGACATCGTCCTGGCGGTGATTGGCAAGATCGGCACTGCCGGTGGCAACGGCCACGCGATGGAGTTCGCCGGTAGCGCGATTCGCGAGCTGTCCGTCGAAGGCCGCATGACCATCTGCAACATGTCCATCGAAGCCGGTGCCCGCGTGGGCCTGGTGGCGACCGATGAAAAGACCGTGGCCTACGTCAAGGGTCGTCCTTATGCGCCTAAAGACGAGCAGTGGGATCAGGCGGTAGAAGCCTGGAAAGACCTGGTATCCGACGCCGATGCGGTGTTCGACACGGTGATCGAGCTGGACGCTGCGCAGATCAAGCCACAGGTCAGCTGGGGCACTTCGCCGGAAATGGTCCTGGCGGTTGATCAGCGCGTGCCGGATCCGGCTGCCGAAGCCGATCTGGTCAAACGCGGTTCCATTGAACGTGCCTTGAAGTACATGGGCTTGAGCGCCAACCAGGCGATCACCGATATCCAGCTCGACCGGGTCTTCATCGGTTCGTGCACCAACTCGCGGATCGAAGACTTGCGCGCTGCTGCCGAGATCGCCAAGGGCCGCAAGGTGGCTGCGACCATCAAACAGGCCATCGTCGTGCCGGGCTCAGGCCTGGTCAAAGCCCAGGCCGAGAAAGAAGGCCTGGACAAGATCTTCCTCGAAGCCGGTTTTGAATGGCGTGAGCCGGGCTGCTCGATGTGCCTGGCGATGAACCCGGACCGCCTGGAGAGTGGCGAGCATTGCGCCTCGACCTCCAACCGCAACTTCGAAGGCCGTCAGGGTGCTGGCGGTCGTACCCACCTGGTGAGCCCGGCCATGGCCGCCGCCGCCGCTGTAACCGGTCGTTTTGTCGACGTACGTGAGTTGATCCAAGGGAGCGCAGCATGAAAGCCTTTACCCAGCACACTGGCCTGGTCGCGCCTTTGGACCGTGCCAACGTCGACACCGACCAGATCATTCCCAAGCAGTTCCTCAAGTCGATCAAACGCACCGGCTTTGGCCCCAACCTGTTCGATGAGTGGCGTTACCTGGATGTCGGCCAACCGTACCAGGACAACAGCAAGCGGCCGAAGAACCCGGACTTCGTCTTGAACCACGACCGTTACCAGGGCGCCAGCGTGTTGCTCGCCCGCGAGAACTTCGGTTGCGGTTCGAGCCGTGAACATGCGCCATGGGCCCTCGAAGAGTACGGTTTCCGCAGTATCATCGCGCCGAGCTACGCCGATATCTTCTTCAACAACAGCTTCAAGAACGGCTTGCTGCCGATCATCCTCAGCGATGAAGAAGTCGATGAACTGTTCAAGCAGGTCGAAGCCGACCCTGGCTATCAGTTGACCATCGACTTGCAGGCGCAGACAGTGACCCGTCCAGATGGCAAAGTATTGAATTTCGAGATCGATGCGTTTCGCAAACACTGCTTGCTCAACGGCCTGGACGATATCGGCCTGACCTTGCAGGACAGTGACGCGATTGCCACGTTCGAAGCCAAGCATCGGGCTAGCCAGCCT
>JBOICD010000202.1:0-6619 GCA_050739855.1 Pseudomonas sp. | reverse complement strand
GATCAGGGCTGGATCAGCGTTCAGGACGAAGCCGCGCAGCTGGCTGCCGACCTGCTCGACCTGGCGCCCGGTCAACGTGTACTCGACGCCTGCTGTGCGCCCGGCGGCAAGACCTGCCACTTGCTCGAAGCCGAAGCGCAACTGGAGTCCGTGGTCGCGATCGACCTCGAAGCCAAGCGCCTGACCCGGGTCCGGGAAAACCTCGACCGTCTGGGCCTGGATGCCCAGTTGATCGCCTGCGATGCCCGCGATACCGCCAGCTGGTGGGATGGCAAGGGCTTCCAGCGCATCCTGCTCGACGCGCCTTGCTCGGCCACCGGGGTGATTCGCCGCCATCCGGACATCAAGATGACCCGTCAGGCCGACGATATCGTGGCCTTGGCCAACCTGCAGGGTGAGTTGCTCGACGCCCTGTGGCCAACCCTGGAAGTCGGCGGCATCCTGCTGTATGCCACTTGTTCGACCCTGCCGACGGAAAACACCGAAGTCATCGAGGCTTTCCTCGCTCGCACGCCAGGTGCCCGCGAGCTGGACCTGGCGACCCAGGCCGGCCTGCGCCAGCCCCATGGCCGCCAGTTGCTGGCCGAGGAAGGCGGGCACGACGGCTTCTACTATGCCAAGCTGATCAAAATCGCCGCCGCGCGCGGATAACAACAGAAGGGAAGAGCGGATGAAGATCATCATCCTCGGCGCAGGGCAGGTCGGCGGTACGCTGGCCGAGCACCTGGCCAGCGAAGCCAACGACATTACCGTGGTCGATACCGATGGCGAGCGCCTGCGCGACCTCGGCGACCGCCTGGACATCCGTACCGTCCAGGGCCGCGCCTCGTTCCCTACCGTGCTGCGCCAGGCGGGCGCCGACGACGCCGACATGCTGGTGGCGGTGACCAACAGCGACGAGACCAACATGGTCGCCTGCCAGGTCGCCTACACCCTGTTCCACACCCCGACCAAAATCGCCCGGGTGCGTGAGTCGGCCTACCTGACCCGCGCCGGCCTGTTCGACAACGACGCCATCCCCGTCGACGTGCTGATCAGCCCAGAGCAGGTGGTAACCCACTACATCAAGCGCCTGATCGAGCATCCCGGTGCCCTGCAGGTCATCGACTTCGCCGAAGGCAAGGCCCAGCTGGTGGCGGTCAAGGCCTACTACGGCGGTCCGCTGGTCGGCCAGCAACTGCGCCAGATCCGCGAGCACATGCCCAACGTCGACACCCGCGTCGCGGCGATCTTCCGCCGTGACCGGCCGATCCTGCCCCAGGGCGACACGGTGATCGAGGCCGACGACGAGGTGTTCTTCATTGCCGCCAAAGCCCACATCCGCGCGGTGATGGGTGAACTGCGGCGCATCGACGAGACCAACAAACGCGTGGTCATCGCCGGTGGCGGGCAGATTGGCGAACGCCTGGCCGAGGCGATCGAAAGCCGTTACCAGGTGAAGATCATCGAGATGAACCCGGCGCGCTGCCGTTACCTCTCCGATACCCTGGACAGCACCGTGGTGTTGCAAGGCAGCGCTTCGGACCGCGACCTGATGCTCGAAGAGAACATCGCCGAAGCCGACATCTTCCTGGCCCTGACCAACGATGACGAGGCCAACATCATGTCCTCGCTGCTGGCCAAACGCCTGGGCGCGCGCAAGGTGATGACCATCATCAACAACCCCGCGTATGTCGACCTGGTCCAGGGTGGCGATATCGATATCGCCATCAGCCCGCAGCTGGCCACCATCGGCACCTTGCTCGCCCACGTGCGCCGTGGCGACATCGTCAGCGTGCACTCACTGCGCCGTGGTGCGGCAGAGGCCATCGAGGCCATTGCCCATGGCGACTCGAAATCCAGCAAGGTGATCGGCAAAGCCATCGAAGACATCGCCCTGCCGCCCGGCACCACCATCGGCGCGATCATTCGCGATGAAGAAGTGCTGATTGCCCACGACGACACGGTGATCGAAGCGGGCGACCATGTGATCCTCTTCGTTGTGGATAAAAAGTACATCCGTGATGTCGAGAAGCTGTTCCATGTCGGGTTGAGCTTCTTCTAAGGGAGAGCCGGGATGCGCGAATCACTGGAAAAGATGCTGGCCAAGGGTGTGGATAACGCCCTGCTGCGCTTCGGCCTGGGCAAGGCCTGGCTGGATGAAGGCAATGGCGCCGAGGCTGCTGTGCATCTGCAACGCTGCGTCGAGTTCGATCCGAAGTATTCGGCGGCGTGGAAGCTGTTGGGCAAGGCGCATCAGCTGCAGGGCGATAAAGCGGCGGCGCGCCTGGCCTGGGAACAAGGGCTGGAAGCGGCCAAGGCCCATGGCGACAAGCAGGCCGAGAAAGAGATGACGGTGTTTCTCAAGAAGCTTGATAAGGCCGGTTAGGCCATCGCGGGGCAAGCCCGCTCCCACAGTTATTCACAATCCACAGTGGGAGCGGGCTTGCCCCGCGATCAACATTTTCAGTACCAGCGCGCCTCTCCCGGCGGACGCTTCTTGAAGCGCTTCATGCTCCACATGTACTGGCTCGGATAAGCCCGTACATAACGCTCGACCACCTGGCTCATGGCCGCCGCCGAAGTTTCGGTGTCTTCGCTGTACATCGCCTCGGGCGCCGCCTCCAGAATCACCTTGAACCCGGAACCGTCGGGCAGGCGCAAGGCATGCAGGAACACCCCGACCGCCTTGCCGCCAGCGAGCATGTTCGGCACGAATTTGCTGGTCAGCGCCTTGGTGGCGAAGAACGGCACGAAGATCCCCGCCGACTCGGCCGGCTCCGGGTCCGCCGGAATGCCCACCTGTCCACCTTTGCGCACTTCCTTGATGATGCTCAGGATGCCTTCCTTGGTGGAAGCCGCCACGCGGTTACCCAGTTGCACACGCTGTTCGCGCAGCAGGTCATCAACCGCCTTCAGCTTTGGCGGCCGATAGAAAATGATCGGTTTGCACTGGTTGCAATAGAAGTGGTTGAGCACTTCCCAGTTGCCCAGGTGGCTGGTGATGCCGACCACGCCCTTGCCCGAGGCCAGAGCGGCCTGCAGCACTTCCAGGCCTTCGACTTCGCGCACCAGGTCCAGTGAACGCTGGGCTGGCCAGATCCAGGCGCAGGCGCTTTCGGTAAAGGACTTGCCGATGTCCATCAGGGTCTGGCCGACCAGTTGCTCGCGGGCAACCGGGTCCATCTCTGGAAAACACTTGGCCAGGTTGATACGCACCACTTCGCGTGAACTGTTCGGCACCTTCCACATGATCCAGCCGATCGCCGCGCCGACCCGCTGTACCGCGCCCCAGGGGAGCTTGGCAAACAACCGCAACGCCCCGACCATCAAGGCGCCCTTGAATTTATCCACAGGCTGGTTCCTCTTTCTGCAAGCCGGCCATTGTACCCCTCAGCGCAGCAGAGCGGCGTAGCGATCACAATCGGTGGTGTGGTCCATGACCATGCCGGTGGCCTGCATGAAGGCGTAGCAGATGGTCGGGCCGACGAAGGTGAAGCCGGCTTTCTGCAGGGCCTTGCTCATGGCCTTGGCTTCATCGGTCACGGCCGGGACGTCACTGCGCTGGTTGAAATGATTGACCTTCGGCGCACCGCCGACAAACGACCACAGCCAATCAACAGGATTCTCCAAAGCCAGCCAGGCCTTGGCGTTGCGCCGTGCGGCATTGAGCTTGAGACGGTTGCGGATGATCCCGGGATCGAGCATGCGTTCCTCGATTTCTTCATCGCTCATCTGCGCCAGGCGCTGTGGATCGAAGCCGAACAACACCTCGCGGTAACGTTTGCGCTTTTTCAGCACGGTGATCCACGACAGCCCGGCCTGGAAGCCTTCGAGCAACAACATTTCGAACAACTGCCCCGGTTCACGCTGCGGCGTGCCCCATTCCTGATCGTGATACGCCTGGTAAAGCGGATCGTCGGTACACCAAAAGCAACGTGGCATAAGGCTCCAAGGGTAGAGGCTCGAGCGAATCGGGTTATACTCCCGCTCTTTATATTCGCAGCCCTAGAAACAGGTGAATTTCGTGAGCCAGCCTACGCCAGCCGTGCGTACCTTCCAAGACTTGATCCTCGCCCTGCAGAACTACTGGGCCGAGCAAGGTTGTGTGGTGCTTCAGCCCTACGATATGGAAGTAGGCGCCGGCACTTTCCATACCGCCACGTTCCTGCGCGCCGTCGGCCCGGAAATCTGGAACGCCGCCTACGTACAGCCGAGCCGTCGCCCGGCTGACGGTCGCTATGGCGAAAACCCCAACCGCCTGCAGCACTACTACCAGTTCCAGGTGGTGCTCAAGCCGAACCCGGCGAACTTCCAGGAACTGTACCTGGGCTCGCTGAAGGCCATCGGCCTCGACCCGCTGGTGCACGACATCCGTTTCGTCGAAGACAACTGGGAATCGCCGACCCTCGGCGCCTGGGGTCTGGGTTGGGAAATCTGGCTCAACGGCATGGAAGTCACCCAGTTCACCTACTTCCAGCAAGTGGGCGGGATCGAGTGCATGCCGGTTACCGGTGAAATCACCTATGGCCTGGAGCGTCTGGCCATGTACCTGCAGGGCGTCGACTCGGTCTATGACCTGGTCTGGACCGACGGTCCGTTCGGCAAGGTGACCTACGGTGACGTGTTCCACCAGAACGAAGTGGAGCAGTCGACCTACAACTTCGAACACGCCAACGTCGAGAAACTGTTCGAACTGTTCGACTTCTACGAAAGCGAAGCCAATCGCCTGATCGAGCTGGAGCTGCCACTGCCGACCTATGAAATGGTCCTCAAGGCCTCCCACACCTTCAACCTGCTCGACGCCCGCCGCGCCATTTCGGTGACCGCACGTCAGCAGTACATCCTGCGCGTACGCACCCTGGCCCGGGCCGTGGCGCAAAGCTACCTGCAGGCCCGCGCCAAGCTGGGCTTCCCGATGGCGTCCCCTGAATTGCGTGATGAAGCATTGGCCAAGCTGGAGGCTGCACAATGAGTGCTCAAGATTTCCTGGTTGAACTGGGCACCGAAGAACTGCCACCCAAGGTCCTGAGCGCCCTGGCTGACGCGTTTCTCGCCGGTATCGAGAAAGGCCTGCAGGCCGCTGGCCTGAACTACACCGGCAAGCAGGTCTACGCTGCGCCACGCCGTCTGGCCGTACTGATCCGTCAACTGGACACCCAGCAGCCGGACCGCAGCATCAACGTCGACGGCCCGCCCCGTCAGGCCGCCTTCGACGCGGAAGGCAACCCGACCCAAGCTGCGCTAGGCTTTGCCAAGAAGTGCGGCGTAGAGCTGGCGGAAATCGACCAGAGCGGCGCCAAACTGCGCTTCTCCCAGCACATCCCGGGCAAGGCCACCGCCAGCCTGCTGCCGACCATCGTCGAAGACTCGCTGAACGACCTGCCGATCCCGAAACGCATGCGTTGGGGTGCGCGCAAGGAAGAGTTCGTGCGTCCGACCCAATGGCTGGTGATGCTGCTGGGCGACGAAGTCGTCGACTGCACCATCCTCGCCCAGAAGGCCGGCCGTGATTCCCGTGGTCACCGCTTCCATCACCCGCAAGACGTGCGCATCAGCGCCCCGGCGAACTACCTGGAAGACCTGCGCAAAGCCTACGTGCTGGCCGACTTCGCCGAACGCCGCGAAATCATCAGCAAGCGTACCGCCGAACTCGCCATGCAGCAGGAAGGCACCGCCATCGTGCCGCCGGCGCTGCTAGATGAAGTGACCGCGCTGGTCGAGTGGCCAGTGCCGCTGGTCTGCTCGTTCGAGGAGCGTTTCCTCGACGTGCCGCAAGAAGCCCTGATCACCACCATGCAGGACAACCAGAAGTACTTCTGCCTGCTGGACGTCGACGGCAAGCTGCTGCCGCGCTTCATCACCGTGGCCAACGTTGAAAGCCGCGATCCCAAGCAGATCGTCGAAGGTAACGAGAAGGTCGTGCGCCCACGCCTGACCGACGCCGAGTTCTTCTTCAAGCAAGACAAGAAGCAGCCGCTGGAAAGCTTCAACGAACGCCTCAAGAACGTGGTGTTCCAGGCTCAGTTGGGCAGCGTCTTCGACAAGGCCGAGCGCGTTGCCAAGCTGGCTGCGTTCATTGCCCAGCGCATTGGTGGCGACGCCCAGCGCGCAGCCCGTGCCGGTCTGCTGTCCAAGTGCGACCTGGCCACCGAGATGGTCGGCGAATTCCCTGAGATGCAGGGTGTTGCCGGCTACTACTACGCCCTCAACGATGGCGAGCCAGAAGACGTCGCCCTGGCCCTGAACGAGCAGTACATGCCACGCGGTGCCGGTGCCGAACTGCCGTCGACCCTGACCGGCGCGGCCGTGGCCATCGCCGACAAGCTCGACACCCTGGTCGGTATCTTCGGTATCGGCATGCTCCCGACCGGCAGCAAAGACCCCTATGCCCTGCGTCGTGCAGCGCTGGGCGTGCTGCGGATCCTGATCGAGAAGCAGCTGGACCTGGACCTGAACGAAGCGGTGAACTTCGCCGTCACCCAGTTCGGCGCCAAGGTCAAAGCCGCAGGCCTGGCTGACCAGGTGCTGGAGTTCGTCTTCGACCGTCTGCGTGCCCGTTACGAAGACGAAGGCATCGACGTTGCCACCTACCTGTCGGTACGTGCCCTCAAGCCGGGTTCGGCCCTCGACTTCGACC
>JBOICD010000201.1:0-6655 GCA_050739855.1 Pseudomonas sp. | reverse complement strand
AGTCCACCCTGTGGGAGCGGGCTTGCCCCGCGATATCATCGGCGTGCCGGGAGTTCGATTGCGATTGCGACTGAAGTACCTGTAGGGTGGGCCGACTGTCCACGGAACGGAGAATACAGCCTTGGCCCAAGCGCTTGCCACGCGTTATCCACTGGTACTGGTGCCGGGCATGCTCGGCTTCGTCCGCCTGCTGCTCTATCCCTACTGGTTCGGTATTGTCTCGGCCTTGCGCCGGGGTGGTGCCAAGGTCTTTGCCATTCAGGTGTCGCCGCTCAATGCCACCGAGGTGCGTGGCGAGCAGTTGTTGCAGATCATCGCCGACATCCGCCAACGTACAGGTGCCGACAAGGTCAACCTGCTTGGCCACAGCCAGGGTGCGCTGACGGCACGCTACGCGGCGGCCAGGCGGCCGGAATGGGTGGCGTCGGTGACTTCGATTGCCGGGCCCAATCACGGCTCGGAGCTGGCAGACTACCTGCTTGAGCATTACCCCGCCGATTCTGCCCGTGGACGCTTGCTCAAGGCCCTGCTGCATGGCCTGGGGGTGTTGATGGGCTGGCTGGAAACCGGCTGGCGCGGGCCAAAGCTGCCGATTGACGTGCACGCCTCGCACCATTCGCTGACCCGCGCTGGCGTGGCCTTGTTCAATCAGGCTTACCCACAGGGCCTGCCCAGCACCTGGGGCGGGGAGGGGCCCGCCGAGGTCAACGGCGTGCGTTACTACTCCTGGTCCGGCACCTTGCAGCCGGGGCTGACCGACAAGGGCCTGAACCGCCTGGACGGCAGCAATCGCTTCTGCCGCCTGTTTGCCCGGACCTTCGTCGATGAGGCCGGGCAGTGTGATGGCATGGTCGGTCGCTACAGCTCGCACCTGGGCCAGGTGATCGGCGATGACTATCCGCTCGACCACCTGGACATCGTCAATCAGTCACTCGGTGCGGTGGGCAAGGGTGCCGACCCGGTGCGCCTGTTCACCGAACATGCGGCGCGGCTCAAGGCTGCGGGGCTGTGACCGGGATCGGGCGGATGGGCGTTTTCCAGCGTTCGGCCAGAATCACCCCGGCCAGGGTCAACAGACCGCCGAACAGGTGATACCGCGCCAGCTGTTCATCGAGCACCACGGCAGCGATCACTGCGGTGATGGCAGGCAGCAGGTTGAAGAACAGCGTGGTACGGCTGGGGCCCAGGCGACTGACGGCCTGCATCCAGGCCAGCGGCGCGACCATCGAGGCCAGCACGCAGGCGTACAGCACCAGGCCGATATTGCCCGGGCCAAGGCCGGTTTTCTCGGAGAACAGGAACAGTGGGAACAGCACGATAATCGCCACCAGCACCTGCAGATAGAGCAACACGAGCGGGGCAAGGCGCAGCTGCCATTTCTTCAACAGGGTGCTGTACAGCGCGTAGGCCAGGGTGGCGATCAGCATCAGCGCATCACCGCCATTGACCCCGTGGTGCAGCAAGGCGCCCGGATCACCCGCTGACACCACCACAAGCACCCCGACAAAGGACACTACGGCGCCGATCAGCGCACCGAAGGTCAGGCGCTGGCCCAGGCTGATGATCGCCAAGGCCAGCGACATCAACGGCATCAGCGACAGGATGATGCCCATGTTGGTCGCGCTGGTGATGGCGGCGGCGAAGTAGGCCAGGCTCTGGTACACCGCCATGCCCAGCACGCCGAGGATGAAGATCTTGCCCAGGTTGCGGCGGATCTCGGCCCAGTTGCGCAGCATCGGCCGCAGCAGGAACGGGGTGAACAACAGGCCGGCCAGCAGCCAGCGATAGAAACCGATCTCGGCGGGGAAAATCGCCCCGGCCGACATTTTGGTGACTACCGTGTTGCCGGCCCAGATCAGGATGGCCAGCAAAGGAAACGCATAATTCATGACGCAGGAACTCGTGTAGGTACAGGGCGCTATTATCCCCTGTCTGTCTTGCTAGCTATACTTTCATCCAGACAACCCGCCCATCGATCCAGACAGCATGCAACGCAAATACCTCAACATCCCGCAATTCGCAGCCTTGCCGGCGCCGGTGTACTTCCGTTACGACGAGTTCGGCGCCGACACCCACAGCCCTGCACACCGGCATGCCTGGGGCCAGCTCAACTATGCGGCCCACGGCATCATGCACCTGGAAATCGACGGCCAGCGCTTTGTCTCGCCGCCGCACTATGCGGTGTGGGTGCCGCCGGACACCGAACACAGCTGCTACAACCCCCAGGCCATCGTCTACCGCTCGGTCTATCTGGACCGTGCCTTGTGCCAGGCATTGCCGGCGCAGCCCTGCACGCTGGTGATCAGTGAGATTCTCAAAGCCATCCTCGGCGACTTTGCCCGGCGTGATGTGAAGGTTCCCGAGGATGAAGCCGATCGCCGCCTGGCTCAGGTGCTGGTCGACCAGCTGCGCCTGGCCCCGACCCAGACCTGCTTTCTGCCCTATGCCCGCAGCACCGGCCTGGATGGCGTATTGCAGGCCTTGCACGCTGAGCCCGGGGACAACCGGCCGTTGGCCGAATGGGCGGCGAGCGTGCATGTCAGTGAGCGCACCCTGGCCCGGCAGTTTCTGCGCGAGCTGGGCATCAGCTTTGGTGAATGGCGTCTGCGCCTGCGCTTTCTGCGGGCCATTGACGCGCTGGAGCAGAACCTGCCGATCCAGCAGATTGCCTTCGACCTTGGCTACAGCAGCCCCTCGGCCTTTATCGCCATGTTTCAGCGTCATGCCCACTGCACGCCTGAGCAATATCGGCGCCAGGCCCGCACTGCCACTATGCCTGCCCGGTGAAGGCTGGCAGACTGCGTTTTTTCCTGCAGTTGCCCTTGAGGTTGTATGACCTTTACCCCGCGCCAGATCAAAATGGCCAGTTGGATCATTGTCTTCGCCGGCCTGTTGCTGGCGTTGCCGCTCAAGCTGTTGCCGAGCCTGCTGGCAGGCCTGCTGGTGTTCGAACTGGTCAACATGCTCACCCCCAAGCTGCAGCACCTGATCGCCGGCGAGCGCGCGCGCTGGGTGGCGGTGGCGTTGCTTGGCACCCTGGTGGTCAGCACCCTGACCTTGGTGTTTGCCGGTGCGATCAGCTTTCTCCTGCACGAAGCCGAGAATCCCGGCGCCTCGCTGGACAAGTTCATGCTGCTGGTGGATCAGGCCCGTGGGCAGTTGCCGCCGTTCGTCGATGCCTACCTGCCCGCTAGCGCGGCGGAGTTCAAAGTCGCCATTGGCGAGTGGCTGAAGACCCATCTGGGTGAGCTGCAACTGGTCGGCAAGGGCGCGGCGCACATGTTCGTCACCTTGCTGATCGGGATGATCCTCGGGGCCATCGTCGCCTTGCAGCGCATCCCGGATATTTCCCGGCGCAAGCCTTTGGCGGCGGCGCTGTTCAATCGTCTGGCGCTGCTGGTCCAGGCGTTTCGCAACATCGTCTTTGCGCAGATCAAGATTTCCCTGCTCAACACCTTTTTCACCGGGATCTTCCTGGCCCTGGTGTTGCCGATGTTCGGCGTACACCTGCCGCTGACCAAGACCCTGATCGTGCTGACCTTCCTGCTGGGACTATTGCCGGTGATCGGCAACCTGATGTCCAACACCCTGATCACCATCGTCGGGCTGTCGCTGTCGATCTGGGTGGCGATGGCGGCGTTGGGCTATCTGATTGTTATCCACAAGGTCGAGTATTTCCTCAACGCGCGGATTGTCGGCGGGCAGATCAGCGCCAAGTCCTGGGAACTGTTATTGGCGATGCTGGTGTGTGAGGCGGCGTTTGGGTTGCCGGGGGTGGTGGCGGGGCCGATCTATTATGCCTACCTGAAGAGCGAGCTGAGGCAGGCTGAGTTGGTGTGAGGATTTAATCGCGGGGCAAGCCCGCTCCCACAGGATTTTCACCATCCCTGTGGGAGCGGGCTTGCCCCGCGATAGCATCTCAGCCGTACCGCTTGCGCGCTTCGATCGCCAAACCGCTACCAATACTGCCGAAGATGTTGCCTTCAACATGCCGCGCATTCGGCAACATGGCCGCCACGCTCTGGCGCAGGGCCGGGATGCCGCTGGAACCACCGGTGAAGAACACCGTATCAACCTGGCCAACGCCGACGCCGGCCTTGTTCAGCAGCTCGCTGACACTGCCACGCACGCGTTCGAGCAGGTTGTCGATCGACTCTTCGAACAGCGCCCGGGTCAGCTCGACGTTCAGCCCCGACTCAACCCGCTTGAGGTCGACCAGGCGGCGCTCGTTGTGGGTCAGTTCGATCTTGGTTTCTTCCACTTCCATCGCCAGCCAGTGACCGGCGCGCTGTTCGATCAGTTTGAACAGGCGGTCGATGCCGTCGGTGTCTTCGATGTCGTAGCGCATGCTGCCCAGGGCCAGCTGGGATTTTTGCGAGTACACCGAGTTGATCGTGTGCCAGGTGGCCAGGTTCATGTGGTGGCTGGTCGGCATGAAGGCGCCGCTTTTCATCCGGCTGCCATAGCCGAACAGCGGCATCACGCCCTGCAGGCTCAGCTGCTTGTCGAAGTCGGTTCCGCCGATGTGCACGCCGCCGGTGGCGAGGATGTCTTCGTGGCGATCGTCGAGCATGTGCCGTTCAGGTGCCAGGCGCACCAGGGAGAAGTCTGAAGTACCACCGCCGATGTCGACGATCAGCACCAGCTCTTCGCCCTGAATGTTCGACTCGTAGTCGAAGGCGGCGGCAATCGGCTCGTACTGGAAGGAGACTTCCTTGAAGCCGATTTTCTTCGCCACTTCGGCCAGGGTGTCTTCGGCTTCCTGGTCGGCGGCCTGGTCGTCATCGACGAAATGCACCGGGCGGCCCAGCACCACTTCATCGAAGGCTCGCCCCGCGTTGGCCTCGGCGCGCTGCTTCAGCTCGCCGATAAACATGCCCAGCAGGTCCTTGAACGGCAGGGCGGTGCCGAGCACGCTGGTGTCGTGCTTGATCAGCTTGGAACCCAGCAGGCTCTTGAGCGAGCGCATCAGCCGGCCTTCGTAACCTTCGAGGTATTCGTGCAGGGCCAGGCGGCCGTAGACCGGGCGGCGCTCCTCGATGTTGAAGAACACCACCGACGGCAGGGTGATCTTGCCGTCTTCCAGGGCGATCAACGACTCCACGCCCGGGCGATGCCAGCCGACGGTGGAGTTGGAGGTGCCGAAGTCGATGCCGCAGGCACGGGCCGGGGATGCGTCACTCATGGGTTGTACTTCCGGGGGAAAAACGGCCGCGCAGTTTATGCCAGTGGCCAGCAGAATCAAGACCGATTATCTGCTTTACAGCAAACCCAAGGGCACCTTGAAAGGCTATGCTTGACCCCAATCTTCAGAAGCATTGAACAACTTGATGGTGATTCCTTAGATGGACTTCAAAGACTATTACAAGATACTGGGCGTAGAGCCGACTGCGGACGACAAGGCGATCAAGACCGCCTACCGCAAGCTTGCGCGCAAGTATCACCCCGACGTCAGCAAAGAGCGCGACGCCGAGGAAAAATTCAAAGAGGCCAATGAAGCCTACGAGGCCTTGAGCAGCCCGGAAAAACGCGCTGAATACGACGAACTGCGCAAGTACGGCCAGCACGGCCGGCCCTTCCAGGGCCCGCCAGGTTGGCAAAGCCGCAGTTCCGGCGGTTTCGAAGGTGGCGATTTTTCCGACTTCTTCAGCTCGATCTTCGGTGCGCGTGGTGGCAACGGCAATCCTTTTGGCCGCGGCCAGCAACGCAGCACTGGTCGGCGAGGGCAGGACGTGGAAATGGAACTGGCGATTTTCCTTGAGGAAACCCTGTCCGGCGAATCGAAGCAGATCAGCTTCCAGGTCCCGCAACACAACGGCAGCGGCCAGCGTACCGGCTTCACCACCAAAACCCTGAACGTGAAGATCCCGGCCGGGGTGAGCGATGGCGAGAAGATCCGCCTCAAAGGCCAGGGTGCACCGGGGATCGGTGGTGGCGCCAACGGCGACCTGTTCCTGACCATTCGCATGGCACCGCATCCGCTGTTCGATGTCGAAGGTCATGATCTGATCATTACCGTGCCGCTGGCGCCCTGGGAAGCCGCGCTGGGTACCAAGGTGGCGATGCCGACCCTGACCGGCAAGGTCAACCTGACCATCCGTCCGGACAGTCAGAACGGCCAACGCCTGCGGATCAAAGGCATGGGCCTGAGCAACAAGCAGGGCCAGCGTGGCGATCTGTACGCACAGTTGAAAGTGGTGATGCCGAACCAGTCCGATGCCGCCGCCCGCGAGCTGTGGACCAAGCTGTCGGAAAAGGCCGCGTTCAATCCGAGGACACAATGGAGTAGCTGACCATGAGCAGTACCCTGATCGTTCAACTGGACATGCAGACCCTCTGTCAGGAAGCCGATCTGCCGGCAGCCTACGTGATCGAAATCGTCGAACACGGCATTGTCGAGCCTTCCGGGCGAACGCCGGAAGACTGGCTGTTTGACGATCAGGCGCCGGTGCTGGCCAAGCGCGCGGCCAAGCTGCATCACGATCTGCAACTGGAATGGGAAGGGGTGGCGCTGGCTCTGGAGTTGCTGGAGGAGGTTCAGCAGCTGCGTAGTGAGAATTCGATGCTCAAACAACGGTTGGGTAGACTTTTGCAGGGTTGAACAGCTTCGCGGGGCAAGCCCGCTCCCACAGGGATTGTGTGATCTCTGTGGGAG
>JBOICD010000200.1:0-6658 GCA_050739855.1 Pseudomonas sp. | reverse complement strand
GGCACTGATCAGCGTGGTCATCTGCCTGGGTCTGTTCACCGCCGCGCGTGTCTGCGAACAAGTGCGCACCGGTATCCAGGCGCTGCCGCGCGGCCAGGAAGCCGCCGCCCGCGCCATGGGCTTCAGCCTGCCGCAGATCTACTGGAACGTGCTGCTGCCGCAAGCCTACCGGATCATCATTCCGCCGCTGACCTCGGAATTTTTGAACGTGTTCAAGAACTCCTCGGTGGCCTCGCTGATCGGCCTGATGGAGCTGCTGGCGCAGACCAAGCAGACCGCCGAATTTTCGGCCAACCTGTTTGAAGCCTTCACCCTGGCAACGCTGATCTACTTCACCCTGAACATGGGCCTGATGCTGCTGATGCGCATGGTCGAGAAGAAAGTCGCGGTACCCGGCCTGATTTCCGTGGGGGGCAAATAATGGACTTCAGTGGAATCATTCCTGCCCTGCCGGGCCTGTGGAACGGCATGGTAATGACCCTGCAACTGATGGTCATGGGTGTTGTCGGCGGGATCGTGCTCGGCACCCTTCTGGCCTTGATGCGGCTGTCGTCGAGCAAACTGCTGTCAAACTTCGCCGGCGCCTACGTCAACTACTTCCGCTCCATCCCGCTGCTGCTGGTGATCACCTGGTTCTACCTGGCGGTGCCTTTCGTGCTGCGCTGGATCACCGGCGAAGATACCCCGGTCGGGGCCTTCACCTCCTGCGTCGTGGCCTTCATGATGTTCGAGGCGGCGTACTTCTGCGAAATCGTCCGGGCTGGCGTGCAGTCGATCTCCAAGGGCCAGATGGGCGCGGCTCAGGCCCTGGGCATGACCTACGGCCAGACCATGCGCCTGATCATCCTGCCCCAGGCGTTTCGCAAGATGACCCCGCTGCTGCTGCAGCAGAGCATCATCCTGTTTCAGGACACCTCGCTGGTGTACACCGTCGGCCTGGTCGACTTCCTCAACTCGGCACGTGCCAGTGGCGACATCATCGGACGCTCCAACGAGTTCCTGGTGTTCGCCGGCGTCGTTTACTTCGTCATCAGCTTCTCCGCTTCCTGGCTGGTCAAGCGTCTGCAGAAAAGGATAACCGTATGATTTCCATCAAGAACGTCAACAAGTGGTACGGCGACTTCCAGGTTCTGACCGACTGCAACACCGAGGTCAAGAAAGGTGAAGTGGTTGTGGTCTGCGGCCCGTCCGGTTCAGGCAAGTCGACCCTGATCAAATGTGTCAACGCCCTGGAACCCTTCCAGAAGGGTGACATCACCGTCGACGGCACCTCGATCGCCGATCCCAAGACCAACCTGCCCAAGCTGCGCTCGCGGGTCGGCATGGTGTTCCAGCACTTCGAGCTGTTTCCGCACCTGACCATCACCGAGAACCTGACCATTGCCCAGCGCAAGGTGCTCGGTCGTAGCGAAGCCGAAGCGACCAAGAAGGGCCTGGCCCTGCTTGAGCGCGTTGGCCTTAGCAACCAGGCGAAAAAACACCCTGGCCAGCTTTCCGGTGGTCAGCAGCAGCGTGTGGCGATTGCCCGTGCCCTGGCGATGGACCCGATTGTCATGCTGTTCGACGAGCCGACCTCGGCGCTGGACCCGGAAATGGTCAGCGAAGTACTGGACGTGATGGTCCAGCTGGCCCACGAAGGCATGACCATGATGTGCGTGACCCATGAAATGGGCTTTGCTCGCAAGGTCGCCAACCGGGTCATTTTCATGGACAAGGGCAACATCATCGAGGACTGCACCAAAGAAGAATTCTTCGGTGACCAGAGCGCGCGTGATGAGCGTACCCAGCACTTCCTCAGCAAAATCCTGCAACACTGAGGTGGTGATCAGCACCCGCTGTCTGGCGTACGCCGGGCAGAGGGTGCTGGTCGTACCAAGGCCACTGTGATGAAATGCGATCCCACGCTCTTTCGCCCAGCCAAGCCTGCCCTTGCCGTGAAACCCCGTTTGATCCGCCAACTGCTGATGCCACCCTTGATCATCCTGCTGATGATCGGCCTGGGTGTGGCCGGCTTCATGATCAGCGAGCACAACGGCATCCGCACCTTGAGCGAATCCGGCGAGCGCCAGCTTGAGCTGCACGCACGCGGCGTCGAGAGTGAAATCAGCAAGTACACCTACCTGCCCAGCCTGCTGGAACTGGAAAACAGTGTCTCCAGCCTGCTGACCGAACCCGATGGCGAACATCGCCAGACGGTCAACGAATACCTTGAAGGCCTGAACCGGCGCAGCCGCAGCCGGGCAATATTCGTCCTCGATACCACTGGCCGGGTCCAGGCCACCAGCAACTGGCGCGATGTCGACAGTTTCCTCGGTGAAGACCTGTCGTTCCGTGCCTATTTCCAGCACGCCGTTCGCGGTCAGCCGGGACGCTTCTATGGCATCGGCAGTACCACCGGCGAGCCGGGCTACTACCTGGCCCATGGCCTGGAAGAACACGGCAAGATCATTGGCGTGGCGGTGATCAAGGTGCGCCTGGAAAACATGGAAGAACGCTGGCAACGGGCACGCCTGGAAGCCTTCGTCAGTGACGAGAATGGCATCATCATCCTCTCCAGCGATCCGGCGCGGCGGCTCAAGTCGGTGCGCCCGCTGACCCCGGAAATCAAGGAACAACTCGCCCGCAGCCTGCAGTACTACTGGTGGCCGCTCAATGAGCTGCAACCCTTGTCGCGGGAAAAACTCGCCGATGGTGTCGAGAAACTCAGCTTCCCGGCCAACGCCGAGCTGGGCGACGGTCGCCGCGAAGTTGCCTACCTGGCTCAGACCCGGCGCCTGAGCGACACGCCATGGCATTTCACCCTGCTCACGCCGCTGCAGGACCTGCGCCGCGAGTCGATCATCCAGGGCGTCCTGGTCGCCGTGGCCTTCGCCCTGCTGGCGATTGTGCTGATCGCCTGGAACGAGCGGCGCAAGGTCATCGCCACGCGCCTGGCCGCCCGTGAAGCACTCGAAGAGGCCAACAGTCAGCTGGAGCGCAAGATCACCGAGCGTACCGCCGATTTGCGTGCCAGCAACGATCGCCTCAAGGGCCAGATCCGTGAGCGCCGGCAAGCCGAGCAGACCCTGCGCCATGCCCAGGACGAACTGGTTCAGGCCGGAAAACTTGCGGCCATCGGTCAGATGTCCACCAGCATCGCCCATGAACTGAACCAACCGCTGGCGGCGTTGCGCACGCTGTCGGGTAACACCGTGCGCTTTCTCGAGCGCGGCGCCCTGGAAACCGCCAGCACCAACCTGCGTACCATGAATGACTTGATCGACCGCATGGGCCGGATTACCGCGAGCCTGCGCTCCTTTGCCCGGCGCGGTGACGACAGCGGCCAGGCCTCGCTGGCCAAGGCGGTGGATGCCAGCCTGCAGGTGCTGAGCAACCGTATCGCTGGCTGCCACCTGAAACTCAACAACCAGTTCGACGACCAGCAACTGGCTATCGATCAGACCCGCCTGGAACAGATCCTGGTCAACCTGATCGGCAACGCCCTCGACGCCATGGCCGCGCAACCGCTGCCCGAGCTGTGGCTCGAAGGCGAGCGGCAAGGCGACAAGTATCGCCTGCGGGTGCGCGACAATGGCCATGGCATCGATGATGAAGCCCGCAAACACCTGTTCGAACCGTTTTTCACCACCAAGCCGGGAGAGCATGGCCTGGGCCTGGGCCTGACCCTGTCCGCCAGCCTCGCCGCCGCTGCCAAGGGCAGCCTGAGTGTCGAACACCCTGCCAGTGGCGGCACGGCGTTCGTCCTCGCCCTGCCCCTGGTCAATGCCCCTACAGAATCTGCCGAGTCCCTATGAACCAAGCGCCCCTTACCGTCCTGATCGTCGAAGACGACCCGCATGTGCTGCTCGGCTGCCAGCAGGCCCTGGCGCTGGAAGACATCGCCTGTGAAGGTGTTGGCAGCGCAGAAGAAGCCTTGCAGCGTATTGGTGATGATTTCGCCGGGATCGTGGTCAGCGACATTCGCCTGCCCGGCATCGATGGCCTGGAGCTGCTGAGCCGGCTCAAGGCCCGCGACAGCAGCCTGCCGGTGGTACTGATCACCGGCCACGGCGATATCGACATGGCCGTCGGCGCCATGCGCAACGGCGCCTACGACTTCATGGAAAAACCTTTCGCTCCGGAACGCCTGGTCGAAGTGGTGCGCCGCGCCCTGGAACAGCGCGGGTTGTCGCGAGAGGTGTTCGCCTTGCGCCGGCAACTGGCCGAGCAAAGCACCCTGGAAGGCCGGATCATCGGGCGCTCGCCAGCCATGCAGAACCTGCGTGAATTGATCGCCAACGTTGCCGACACCTCGGCCAACGTCCTGATCGAAGGCGAGACTGGCACCGGCAAAGAGCTGGTCGCCCGCTGCCTGCACGACTTCAGCCGCCGCCAGAGCCAGCCCTTCGTCGCCCTGAACTGCGGCGGACTGCCTGAGAACCTGTTCGAAAGCGAAATTTTCGGCCACGAGGCCAACGCCTTTACCGGCGCGGGCAAGCGCCGCATCGGCAAGATCGAGCACGCCAATGGCGGCACGCTGTTCCTCGACGAAGTCGAAAGCATGCCGATCAACCTGCAGATCAAACTGCTGCGCGTGTTGCAGGAGCGCACCCTGGAACGCCTGGGCTCGAACCAGAGCATTGCCGTGGACTGCCGGGTGATCGCCGCGACCAAATCCGACCTCGACGCCCTCGGCCAGAGCGGGCAGTTCCGTAGCGACCTGTACTACCGCCTCAACGTGGTCACCCTGGAACTGCCGCCGCTGCGCGAACGCCGTGAAGACATCCTGCAACTGTTCGAACACTTCCTGCAGCTGTCGTCCTTGCGCTTCGACCGCGAAGTCCCGCAACTGGACAGCCAGACCCTGTCACGCCTGATGGCCCATGACTGGCCGGGTAACGTGCGTGAACTGCGTAACGTTGCCGAACGCTATGCCCTGGGCCTGCCAGCCTTCAAGAAGGCCGGCGCCAGCGCCAACCAGGGCCTGGGTTTTGCCGAAGCGGTCGAGGCCTTCGAGCGCAACCTGCTCAGCGATGCCCTGCAACGCACGGGCGGTAACCTCAGCCAGGCCAGCCAGGAGCTGGGCATGGCCAAGACCACCCTGTTCGACAAAGTGAAGAAGTATGGCCTGGGTTGACCGGCCGATAACGCGAGAAAGCCCGTGGACCTGATACTCAAAGCCTGCCTGGGGGCGGCTGTGGTGGTGATTCTTGCCGCCTTGGCGAAAACCCGTAACTACTACATCGCCGGGTTGGTCCCGCTGTTTCCGACCTTCGCCCTGATTGCCCACTACATTGTCGGTAAAGGCCGATCACTGGAGGACCTGAAGACCACCATCCTGTTCGGCATGTGGTCGATCATCCCCTACTTTGTCTACCTGGCGGCCTTGTATGTTTTGGTCGACCGCCTGCGCCTGGAGCTGTCACTGGCGCTGGCGGCAGTGGCGTGGCTGATGGCGGCGACGGTGCTGGTCAGTGTCTGGGTAAGGTTGCACTGAATATCAGTGGGAGCGGGCTTGCCCCGCGATCAGTACACCGCCAGATGAGTATCTGCCAGCCGCTGAGTTTTCAGATAAGGCAGCACCGCCGCCAGCAAAGGCACCTTGAACTGCTCCTGAAAACGATGGGCCAGGCCCGGAATCAATTTCAACTGACTACCCTGGATGTGCGCCGCCAGATGCACGCCATGCATCACCGGCAACAGCGGATCAGCAGTGCCATGCACCACCAGCGTCGGCAGGCGCAGGCTGTTGAGCAGCTCGACCCGGCTCGGCTCGGCAAGAATGGCCATGATCTGGCGCTCGACTCCTTCCGGATTAAAAGCCCGGTCATAGGATTGCGCCGCCTGTTGCAACAACGCCTGGCGATCATCCTCGACCTGCGGGCTGCCCAACGCCGCCAACAGGTCGGCCTGCTGCTCCAGGGCCGCTTCGCGGTTCGGTGCCTCGCGCCGTGCCAGCAACTGCACCAACGCAGGGCTCGGTGTCGGCAGGCCCTGGGCACCGGAACTGGACATGATCAAGGTCAGGCTTTCGACCCGCTCCGGGGCTGAGGCCGCCATATGCTGGGCAATCATGCCGCCCATGCTCACCCCGAGGACATGGAAGCGTTCGACGTGCAGGGCATCCATCAGCCCCAGGCCATCTTCAGCCATGTCGTTGAGGCTATAGGGTGCGGCCACTGACAAGCCGAGCTTGTAACGCAGCACCTGGTAAGTCAGGTTGGCGCTGGCCGGTGCCTGGCGCCAACGGCTCAGGCCGACGTCGCGGTTGTCATAGCGGATCACCCGAAAACCTTGTTGGCACAAGGCAACCAGCACTTCATCGGGCCAGTGGATCAACTGGCCACCGAGGCCCATGACCAATAACAAAGCTGGATCCGAGTCACGACCGATGCTCTGGTAAGCCAGATTCAGTTGCGCAACCTCGACGTGTTCGGTGGGCACGTTGACATCGCAACGCGACGCCGCAAAGGAAGGTAAAGCGCTGATCAGCGCCAGAAAAAACAAAAACGCCCGCATGAAAGAAACACCAGAATGAAAATCCCCAGTAGAACGGGAGTCTGATGACTTTCATGCGAGCGCGCTGCCACAAAACCGTGACCGTTTGATGACACTCGCTGAGCGGTAAGAAACATTATCGCGGGGCAAGCCCGCTCCCACCGGGTGCACACTGTGGGAG
>JBOICD010000199.1:0-6666 GCA_050739855.1 Pseudomonas sp. | reverse complement strand
CCCACAGGGTTTTGGATAACCTGTGGGAGCGGGCTTGCCCCGCGATCAGGTTTAATCCGGCCAATACCAGGCCGGCTCATCCAGCATCCCCTGACCCGCCACCCGGGTCTGCCCCAGTTCCTTCTCCAGCACGATCGAGTTGCAGGTCGCATCCTGTTCCAGCGCGGCCACCAGTCGCCGTGCGTGCGACACCACCCACACCTGGCAATGCGCGGTGGCGCGAATGATCAAGCGTGCCAGCGCCGGTAGCAGGTCCGGGTGCAGGCTGGTTTCCGGCTCATTGAGTACCATCATGGTGGGCGCTCTGGGGCTCAATAATGCGGCCACCAGCAGCAAGTACCGCAAGGTTCCATCCGATAGCTCGGCCGCTGACAGTGGTCGCAGCAGGCCTTCCTGATGGAACTGCAGGCTGAACTGGCCGCCAGGTACCGCATCGATGGTCAGGTGTGAGCCGGGAAAGGCGTCGCTGATCGTATCCCGCAGCGCCTGGGCGTCGCCGATCTCGATAATGGTTTGCAGGGCGGCGGCCAGGTCGCGACCGTCATGGTGCAGGACCGGCGTGCGGGTACCCAGTTGTGGTCGTCGGGCCGGGGCATCGCGATCCGTGCGAAAGTGATCGTAGAAGCGCCAGCCACGAATGCGCTCGCGCAGGTGCAGCACCTCTGGCGAAGAACGCAGGTTGCCGACCTGGTCGTAGAGGCTGTCGAAATCCGGCGTGTGCTGGGCCAGCACGTCCCATTGACGCCCCTCGCGGGCGCGCACCATTGCGCCCTGGCGATCTACCAGCAAGCTGGCCGGGCGATAGAGCGGACCTGCCCAGATGCATTCGCGCTTGATCTGTGGGTCGAGGGTGAAACGCGAAGGAATCTGTGTACTGATGCCAGGGAGCATGAAGTGCCCGCTGGATGCAGGCAGGCCAAGGCCGATGGCATAACCGAAATCCTCGCTGGCAAAGCCCAGGCGCAGACGCTTGGCCTCCTGGCGCGGACCACCCTCTACGGCCACTTCGCCGCGACTCATGCGGCGGCTGATGCGCTCGGGGCCTGCCCAGAAGGTCGATTCCAGTCCGCCTTCACCGGCCAAAGCATTGACGACACCGCCCTGGGCGGTTTCAGCGAGCAAGCGCAAGGCTTTGTACAAGTTGGACTTGCCGCTGCCGTTGGGGCCGGTGATGACGTTCAGGCGCGCCAGGGGCAGCACCAGGTGATTGATCGAGCGGTAGTTGGCGACTGCCAGGGTGGTCAGCATCTTGGCGTCCTTGCACAGGCGGTGGTGCTCAGTATCTCTTATTCACAAATCGTTGAAAGAATTGAGTTTGCGCAAGCGGCGCAGGAAAGCCTGATCTACGCTATCACTCGCATCTCTGTACCGATCTGACACTGCAAGGAGCCTGCATGACGGTGTTGCGTACTGTATTGGTCGTCAGCCTGGGCTCGGCGCTCGTGCTAACGGGCTGCGGCGAGAAAAGCACTGCCGAGATCGAGCTGCCCAGGGTGGGCGTACAACGTGTTCAACCCAGCGATTTTGCTGCTTCCGTGACCCTCACTGGCGATGTCCAGGCACGGGTGCAGGCGGATCAGTCGTTTCGCGTGGGTGGCAAGATCATTTCCCGCAGCGTCGATGTCGGCGATCACGTCAAGGCCAATCAGGTCCTGGCCCGGCTCGACCCCAAAGACTTGCAGGCCACTGTCGATTCGGCCAAGGCCGAAGTGTTCGCCGAACAGGCGCGGGTCACCCAGACCGCCGCTGCGTTTGTCCGTCAGCAAAAGCTGCTGCCCAAGGGCTATACCAGCCAGAGTGAGTACGACTCGGCCCAGGCGGCGTTGCGCAGTAGCCAGAGCGCCTTGAAAGCCGCCCAGGCGCAACTGGCCAATGCCCGTGATCAACTGAGCTACACCGCACTGGTGGCCGATGCGGCCGGGATCATCACTGATCGCCAGGCTGAAGTCGGCCAGGTGGTGCAGGCCACGGCACCGATCTTCACTTTGGCCCACGATGGCGACCGTGATGCGGTGTTCAATGTCTATGAATCCTTGCTGGTCGCGCCGCCGAGCAGCGATACGATCACGGTCAGCCTGGTGGACAACCCGAAGATCCAGGCTCAGGGCCATGTCCGTGAGATCACCCCGACCGTTTCGACGCAGAGCGGCACGGTGCAGGTCAAGGTGGCGTTGCGCGATGTGCCGTCTGGTATGGAGCTGGGTTCGGCTGTCACCGCCACCGGCCATGCCCAGGGCAGGCCCAGTATCGAACTGCCCTGGTCGGCGTTGACCAAGGCCCTGCATGATCCGGCCGTGTGGCTGGTGGGTGAGGGCAACAAGGTCAGACTGCAGCAGGTCAAGGTCAGTCGCTATCTCACCGGCAAGGTGGTGATCGCTGAAGGCCTCAAAGGGGGAGAAACCGTGGTGGTGGCCGGTGGGCAATTGCTCAACCCGGGCATGCAGGTGGAGATCGCGCCGCTCAAGGACAGTGGGGTGGCACAATGAAAGCCGTCGTACTGAGCCTGTGCAGCCTTCTCTTTCTTGCCGGCTGTGAAAAGGATAGCGCCGAGTCCGAGCCGATCCGTCCGGTGCTGTCGGTGATCGTTCAGCCGCAGGTCCAAGCCAATCTCGGCCGCTTTGCCGGCACCATCCAGGCGCGTTACGAGAGCACCCTGGGCTTTCGCGTGGCCGGTCGTATTGCCCGGCGCTGGGTCGATGTCGGCAGCGCGGTGAAAGCGGGCGACACATTGGCCAGCCTTGACCCGGCCGATCAGCGCAACCAGTTGCGCGCTGCCGAGGGCGACCTGGCCAAGGTCCAGGCGCAGTGGATCAATGCCCAGGCCGATGCCCGTCGCCAGCAGCAACTGTTCGATCGCGGCGTCGGCGCCCAGGCGCAGCTGGACGTTGCCCAGACCAATCTGAAAACCACCGGTGCCTCCCTGGAGCAGGCACGGGCCGCCGTCGCTCAAGCACGAGATCAGCTCAGCTACAGCGAACTCAAAACTGACCACGCTGCAGTGGTCACCAACTGGCAGGCAGAAGCGGGACAGACCGTCAGTGCCGGCCAGCCGGTGGTCACCCTGGCCCGTCCGGATATCAAGGAAGCGGTCATCGACCTGCCGACTTATCTGGCTGAACAGTTGTCCGCAGACTTGAAGTTCGTTGTGGCTTCGCAACTCGATTCATCTATCAACACCACCGCAACCTTGCGCGTGCTTGAGCCGCAGGCCGATGCCGCCACGCGAACCCGCCGTGCGCGGCTGACCCTGTCCAGTACCCCCGAGGCGTTCTATCTGGGGACAGCGATAAGCGTCACCCTGACCTCGGCGGTATCGCCACGCAGCGAATTACCCGCTACGGCGTTGCTGGAAAGTGAGGGCCAGGCCCGGGTATGGGTGGTTGACCCGCAACAGAACACCGTTGCCTCCCGCGAGGTGAAACTGCTTGAACGCACGCCCTATAGCGTCGTGCTGAGCTCCGGCGTACAGGCCGGGGAACGCGTGGTCACAGCCGGTGTGAACAGCCTGAAATCAGGCCAGAAAGTCAAAGTCGATGAGGAAGACCCACGATGAAAGGAAGCTTCAACCTGTCGGAGTGGGCGCTGAAGCACCAATCCTTTGTCTGGTACCTGATGTTCGTCGGCTTGCTGATGGGCGTTTTCTCCTACATGAACCTGGGGCGTGAGGAAGACCCTTCATTCACCATCAAGACCATGGTCATCCAGACGCGCTGGCCGGGAGCAACCCAGGACGAGATGCTCAACCAGGTCACCGACCGCATCGAGAAAAAGCTCGAGGAGCTCGACTCGCTCGACTATGTGAAGAGCTACACCCGACCGGGTGAGTCGACGGTTTATGTCAACCTGCTGGATACCACTCCCTCCAAGGACATCCCCGAGATCTGGTATCAGGTACGCAAGAAGATCCAGGATATTCGTGGCCAGTTTCCCCAGGGGATCCAGGGGCCGGGGTTCAACGACGAGTTCGGTGACGTCTACGGATCGATCTATGCCTTTACCGCCGACGGGCTGACCATGCGCCAGCTGCGCGACTACGTCGAGCAGGTACGTGCCGAGATCCGCGAAGTGCCCGGTCTGGGCAAGGTCGAGATGATCGGCACCCAGGACGAAGTGCTGTACCTCAACTTCTCCACACGCAAGCTGGCCTCGTTCGGTATCGATCAGCGCCAGGTGCTGCAGGCCTTGCAAGCGCAGAACGCGGTGACCCCGGCCGGGGTGATCGAAGCCGGTCCTGAACGTGTGTCGGTGCGTACTTCCGGCCAGTTCGCCTCGGAGAAAGACCTGGAGGTGGTCAACCTGCGCATCAATGACCGCTTCTTCCGCCTGGCGGATATCGCCGAGATCCAGCGCGGCTATGTCGACCCGCCTGCGCCGCAGTTTCGTTACAACGGACAGCCTGCCATCGGCCTGGGCATCGGCATGAAGGCGGGTGGCAACATCCAGGCGTTTGGCGCCGATCTGCACAAAATGATGGACCGTGTCATCTCTGAGCTGCCGGTTGGTGTCGGGGTGCATACCGTGTCCGACCAGGCCGTGGTGGTGGAAGAAGCCGTCGGTGGCTTCACCAGCGCCTTGTTCGAGGCGGTGATCATCGTACTGGTGGTGAGTTTCGTCAGCCTGGGCGTTCGCGCCGGCCTGGTGGTGGCCTGTTCGATTCCGCTGGTACTGGCCATGGTGTTCATCTTCATGGAGTACAGCGGCATCACCATGCAGCGGATCTCCCTGGGTGCGTTGATCATTGCCCTGGGCCTGCTGGTGGACGATGCGATGATCACCGTGGAGGTGATGGTCACACGCCTGGAAATGGGCGAGACCAAGGAGCAAGCGGCGACCTTCGCTTACACCTCGACGGCATTCCCGATGCTTACCGGTACCCTGGTGACCGTGGCCGGGTTCATGCCGATCGGCCTCAACGCCAGTTCGGCGGGGGAGTATACCTACACTCTGTTTGCGGTGATCGCCGCAGCATTGCTGGTGTCCTGGGTGGTGGCGGTGGTGTTTGCGCCGGTGCTCGGTGTGCATATTCTCAACGTCAAGGTCAAAGCCCATGATGAAGAAACCGGCCGGGTCGGCAAGGCCTTCGAACACAGCTTGCTGTGGTGCATGCGCCATCGCTGGCTGACCATCGTCGGCACCATTTTGCTGTTCGTGCTGGCATTGTTCTGCATGCGTTTCGTGCAGAACCAGTTCTTCCCCTCTTCGGACCGCCCGGAGATTCTCGTTGACCTCAACCTGCCGCAGAACGCTTCGATCGAAGAAACCCGCAAGGCGGTGGACCGGCTTGAGGCAACGCTCAAGGGTGACCCGGACATCGAGCGCTGGAGCACCTACATTGGTCAGGGCGCGATTCGTTTCTACCTGCCACTGGACCAGCAACTGCAGAACCCGTACTACGCCCAGCTGGTGATCGTCAGTAAAGGTTTCGAGGAGCGCGAAGGGCTGATCAAACGCTTGAAGCAGCGTTTGCGCGAAGACTTCGTCGGCATCGGCAGCAACGTCCAGTCGCTGGAAATGGGTCCGCCGGTGGGTCTGCCGATCCAGTACCGGGTGATGGGCAAGGATATCGATGAGGTGCGCAAATACGCCGTTGCCCTGGCGACCTTGCTCGACAGCAACGACCACATCGGCCAGATGATTTACGACTGGAACGAACCGGGCAAAGTCCTGCGCGTCGAAATCGCCCAGGACAAGGCGCGCCAGCTTGGCCTGTCGTCCGAGGACGTGGCCAATGTCATGAACAGCATTGTCAGCGGCACGCAGATCACCCAGGTGAACGACAACATCTACCTGATCAACGTCGTCGCCCGCGCTGTGGACAGTGAGCGTAGCTCGCCGCAGACCTTACAGAATCTGCAGATCGTCACCCCCAACGGCACCTCGATTCCGTTGCTGGCCTTTGCCACCGTGCGCTACGAGCTGGAGCAGCCGCTGGTCTGGCGTCGCGACCGCAAACCGACCATCACCATCAAGGCTGCGGTGCGTGGCGATATCCAGCCGACCGACCTGGTGCGCGAGCTCAAGCCGCAAATCGACGACTTCGCCAGCAAACTGCCGGTGGGCTACAAGGTTGAAACCGGCGGTACGGTGGAGGCAAGTGGCAAGGCCCAGGGGCCGATTGCCAAAGTGTTGCCGCTGATGCTGTTCCTGATGGGCACGTTCCTGATGATCCAGCTGCACAGCGTGCAGAAGCTGTTCCTGGTGGCCAGCGTGGCGCCGCTGGGCTTGATCGGTGTGGTCCTGGCACTGGTGCCAACGGGTACACCGATGGGCTTCGTGGCCATCCTCGGGATTCTCGCGCTGATCGGCATCATCATCCGCAACTCGGTGATTCTGGTGACCCAGATTGACGAGTACGAGGGGCAGGGACTGTCGCCGTGGGCAGCGGTGCAGGAAGCGACCAACCACCGCCGACGGCCGATTCTGCTGACGGCGGCAGCGGCTAGCCTGGGTATGATCCCGATTGCCCGTGAAGTGTTCTGGGGGCCAATGGCCTACGCAATGATCGGCGGGATTATCATCGCAACCCTGCTGACCTTGTTGTTCCTGCCGGCCTTGTATGTGGCTTGGTACAAGATCAAGGAGCCGCAGGGGCATTAGGGGTGAATCCATCGCGGGGCAAGCCCGCTCCCACAAGGCGTCGATAAACCTGTGGGAGCGGGCTTGACC
>JBOICD010000198.1:0-6694 GCA_050739855.1 Pseudomonas sp. | reverse complement strand
GGATTGTTGTGCCCCCTGTGGGAGCGGGCTTGCCCCGCGATCAGCCCTCAAGCCCTCTCACACATGCCCTTCAACGCCTGCACCCACTGCGGGTGATCGTTCAGGCAAGGCACCAGCAGCAACTCCTCCCCGCCTGCCGCAACAAACTGCTCGCGCCCGCGATCGCCGATCTCTTCCAGCGTCTCGATGCAGTCGGCAACAAACGCCGGGCACATCACCAGCAATTTTTTCACGCCTGACTTGCCCAGTTCGTCCAGACGGGTTTCGGTATAGGGTTCGATCCATTTCGCCCGCCCCAACCGCGACTGAAACGACACCGACCACTTACCGTCAGGGATGCCCATTTTTTTCGCGAACGCCTGCGCCGTACGCAGACATTGGCCGCGATAGCAGACAGCAAGCATCTGGGGCGAAGAATCGCGGCAGCAATCCTCAGCCTGAAAATCATGCTTACCGGTCGGATCGAGCTTCTTCAAATGCCGCTCGGGCAGGCCATGGAAACTCAGCAGCAGGTGGTCGTAATCCTGCTCAAGGTAAGGCCGGGCACTTTCCGCCAAGGCATCGATGTAATCTGGCTGGTCATAAAATGGCCGCAACACAGCCATCTGCAACGGCAACTTGTGCTCGGCGACTATCTGCCTGGCCTGCTCGACCACCGTGGTCACCGTGCTATCGGCGAACTGTGGATAAAGTGGCGCCAAGGTAACCTTGCGCACGCCTTGCGCGGCCAGACGCTGCAGCACCGTCGGCAAGGACGGCTCACCATAACGCATGGCGATTTCCACCGGCCCATGCTGCCAATGCTCACGCATGGCGGCCTGCAAACGCCGGGTCAGCACCACCAGTGGCGAGCCTTCATCCCACCAGATCGAGGCATAGGCATGGGCCGACTGCTCAGGACGCTTGATCAGGATCAGCGACACCAGCAAACGTCGCACCGGCCAAGGCAGGTCGATGACGTAGGGGTCCATCAGAAACTGATTGAGGTAGCGGCGCACGTCGGCCACCGAAGTGGAGGCCGGCGAGCCCAGGTTGACCAGCAGCAGAGCGTGATCGGTCATGCAACGTCCTATTTCAGAGGCGCCTGGACAAATCATCCAGCGCCGATTGCAAATCATTGAAGCGGAAGGTAAACCCCGCAGCGAGCAAACGCACCGGGCGTGCCCGCTGTCCGCCCAGCAGCAGGATCGACAGCTCGCCCAACCCGGCCTTCAACACCAGTGCCGGCAACGGCATTAATGCAGGACGATGCAGGGCGCGGCCCAGGCGCCTGGCAAACTCGCGGTTGCGTACAGGTTCCGGGGCGCAGGCATTATAAGGACCGCTGGCGTCCTTGTGCTGCAAGAGAAAATCAATCAGGGCGACCTGGTCGTCTATATGAACCCAGGGCATCCATTGCCGGCCATCGCCAATCGGCCCGCCCAGGCCCAGTTTGAATGGCAGGCGCAGGCGCGACAAAAAGCCGCCCTCACTGGACAGCACCAGGCCGGTACGCACCAGCACCACACGCATGCCCAAGGCCTGGCCGTGTTGTGCGGTTTCTTCCCAGGCAATGCACAGCTGGCTGGCAAAGTCCTCCTTGACCGGCTGCGAGGCCTCGGTCAGCTCACGCTCACCACCGTCGCCATACCACCCTACCGCCGACCCGGAGATCAGCACCTCAGGGCGCTGCTGACGGCTTTCGAGCCAGGCAATCAACTGTTCAGTGAGCGTGATACGGCTGCTCCAGAGCAATGCACGCCTGCGCGTACTCCACGGGCGGTCCGCGATCGGTGCGCCGGCCAGATTGATCACCGCATCGATGGGATCATCCGCGCTTAAAGCCTCGAGCCGGGCGACACCCTGCACACCGACCCCACACAATTTACCTACCTGTTCAGGGCGCCTGCTCCAGACCGTCAACCGATGCCCTTGCGCCAACCAGCGCTGGCAAAGCTGTTGCCCTATCAATCCCGTACCGCCGGTCAGCAATATATGCATGGCTGTGTCCTCACATGGCGCACCCTGGTCTATTTTTAAGATCAAGGCACTTTTTTGACCGAACACTCTCGGATAAACATAGGCCAACCTGCGGTAACGGACGGAAGCATCTTATACGCAACTTTCAAGTTGTACAGGTTTGCCCAGCAGCGTAGCCTGCACCCTTAAGGTTCGAAGAGGCCATCATGACTGTACCTATTGCCATTATCGGTGCCGGCATCGCCGGGCTGTCAGCAGCCCAGGCATTGCAAAAAGCCGGGCAGACCGTCCACCTGTTCGACAAGGGCCACGGCAGCGGCGGCCGCATGGCCAGCAAACGCAGCGATGCCGGCGCCCTGGACCTCGGCGCGCAGTATTTCACTGCGCGCGACCGGCGCTTCGTCGATCAGGTCCAGCACTGGCAGGAACTGGGCTGGGTCGCAGAGTGGAAACCACAGCTCTACAACTTCCAGGATGGCGTCTTGAGTCCATCACCAGACGAACAGACCCGCTGGGTCGGGGTACCGCGCATGAGCGCCATTACCCGCGGCCTGCTCAAGGACGTGACGGTCAATTTCAGCTGCCGGATTGCAGAGGTCTACCGTGGCCAGAAGTACTGGCACCTGCAGGATACTGACGGTTGCAGCCATGGCCCTTTCAGCCGGGTAGTGGTCGCGGTGCCGGCGCCTCAGGCTACCCAGCTGCTGGCTGCAGCACCCAAGCTCGCCGCCACCGCCGCCAGCGTGCAGATGGATCCGACCTGGGCAATTGCCCTGGCGTTCGATACGCCGCTGGACACACCGATGCAGGGTTGCTTCGTGCAGGGCCGCTCGCTTGACTGGCTGGCTTGCAATCGCAGCAAACCGGGACGTGACGAACACATGGACACCTGGGTCCTGCATGCCACCTCGAGCTGGAGCAAGCAGCACATTGACCTGAGCAAGGAAGCGGTGATCGAACAGCTCTGGGGTGACTTCGCCGAACTGGTTGGCTGCGTGGTTCCTGCTCCCAACTTTTCCCTCGCTCATCGCTGGCTGTACGCCCGCCCTGCCAGCAACCATGAATGGAGCGCCCTCGCCGACGCCGACCTTGGCCTCTATGCCTGCGGCGACTGGTGCCTGTCCGGGCGCGTCGAAGGCGCCTGGCTCAGCGGCCAGGAAGCGGCACGCAGGCTGCTCGAACACCTGGAATAGTCTCACCTGCAACCCAGAAGCCACTACCTATACAAGAACTGTGCAAAACAATTGACTCGTACATATTTGCTCCTATGATGATCCTGTACATAAATTTATTCATGTACAAGATTATTCGGAGTTCGCCATGGACGCGTCACACCCCGCCCACAGGCCCAGAATCGCTGTCAGCGCAGCTGATGCTGGCGCTACGTCGTTGCGCCAGCCGCGGCAACCACAGCAAGGTGCCGCATCAGGTCGACCTGCAACCACACCCAGAAAGCCTGAGCCTGCGCAATGCAATCTGAACAAGTACCATGCAACTGATCTGGCTGCGCAGTGACCTGCGCGTAAACGACAACACCGCATTGTCTGCCGCCTGCGAACAGGGACCGACCCTGGCGGTCTGGCTGGTCAGCGCGCAACAGTGGCACAACCATGATGATGCCCCGTGCAAAATCGATTTCTGGTTGCGCAACCTAACCGCCTTGAGCAAGCACCTTGCCACCTTGAACATCCCTTTATTGGTGCGTGAAGCCGACACCTGGGACCACGCCCCCGCTGTGCTGTTGCAGATCTGCCGCGAGCATCAGATTCAGGCACTGCACCTGAACGACGAATACGGCATCAACGAAAGCCGCCGTGATCAGGCTGTCAGCGCAACGCTGTCGCAGGCGGGCATTGCCGTGCATCGCCACCTGGATCAATTGTTGTTCAAACCCGGCAGCATCCTTACCCGCAGTGGTGGCTACTTCCAGGTCTTCAGCCAGTTTCGCAAGGTCTGCTACGAACGCTTGCACCTGGGCCTGCCAAGCCTCCAGCCCCCGCTAACACCCCAGGCACCGCTAGCGGTCGCCAACGACGCGATCCCCACTCAGGTGCCAGGTTTCGCCGTACCACCTGCGAGCCTGAGCGATCTCTGGCCTGCCGGTGAAACCGAGGCCCATGACCGCCTGCAGCGCTTTATCGATGAAGCCGTTGATGACTACCAGCTGCAACGGGATTTCCCCGCCGTTACCGGCACCAGCCAACTCTCGCCTTATCTCGCGGCGGGCGTCGTCTCCCCTCGCCAGTGCCTGCTTCGCGCCCTGGCGCACAACCACGGCGAGTTTGACAGTGGCAACACCGGGCTGGTGACCTGGATCAACGAGCTGATCTGGCGTGAGTTCTACAAGCACATCCTCAACGGCTACCCGCGGGTGTCGCGCCACCGTGCCTTCCGCCGGGAGACCGAGGCACTACCCTGGCGCCACGCACCCGATGAGTTGAAAGCCTGGCAGGAAGGCCGCACCGGCATTCCGATCATCGACGCCGCCATGCGCCAACTGCTCGCCACCGGCTGGATGCACAACCGACTGCGGATGATCGTGGCGATGTTCCTGACCAAGAACCTGTTGATCGACTGGCGCGAAGGCGAGCGCTTCTTCATGCGCCACCTGATTGATGGCGACCTGGCCGCCAACAATGGTGGCTGGCAGTGGAGCGCCTCCACCGGAACCGATGCGGTGCCTTACTTGCGGATATTCAATCCGATCAGCCAATCCCGGCGTTTCGACAGTCAAGGCTGGTTTATCAAGCGCTGGTTGCCAGAGCTGGCAGCCTCCGATGAAAAAAACATTCATAACCCAATGCCACTTGCACAGTTATTTGCTACAAATGATTACCCACAGCCTATTGTGGACCTCGGTAGCAGTCGCCAACGTGCCTTGAATGCGTTCAAGAATTTATCCACGCGGCAGGTTGAGGAATCGCCTTTTGAATAACTCCATTGCCCAGCGTGTCTGGATTACCGGTACCAGCAGCAGTCTTGGGCTGGCGCTGGTCGAGCAGTTACTGGAACAGGGCTCACGTGTAGCTGCCAGCGGCCGGACGTGTGAAGTCTTGCAAGACTTGTCCCTGCAGTATCCTGAAAATTTGCTGTTGCTCGACAGCAATCTGAGCGAGGCACATGAAGCGCAAGAAGCCGCCAAACAGATCACTGATCACTGGGGTGCGCTCGACTGTCTGATCATCAACGCTGGAACTTGCGACTATCTGGCGATCGATACGCCGGCCCCGGCCCTTTTCGAAGGGATTGTCAGCAGCAACCTCAGCGCCACCCGGCATTGCCTGGAAAGTGCCCGGCCACTGTTGCAACGCAACAACTCGCCTCAGGTGGTCGGTATTCTCAGCCGCTATTCAGCACTGCAGCTGCATGACCCCAGCCAACCGGCCACAGTGGACAATAGTTTGATCCAGCTACTCAACAGCCAGCGTGCCGCCCTCGCCGCCCTGGCCATAGACCTGACGATCATTGCTCCATTGGATTTGAAGTTTGCGCTGGTGTCGGAGCAGACTGCTCCAGAACAATGGACAGCGCACACCGCCGCAGAGGTCATCCTCGATCGCTTGCCTGATCGTCCAGCCAACCTGGTGCTGGAGGCCCTGCACCTGAACGACCTCTGGCCGCTACCCAGGTAGCCTCTCAGCCCTGCAATCACTGCAGGGCCGACGCAGGTTTACAACGGCATGCGGTAATGGAGTGCGTAGCTTTCCGCGCCATCGTTAGGTGTTTGTAGCCCGCCATTGGAATAGTGGATGGCGCGCACGCCGATTTCATGACCACCGGCGAAACGCAGACCGAAACCGATCCGGTCTTCGAACTGGAAAGACGATCCCAGTTCATGGCTTTCAAGCTCTGTGCTGGAGAATGCCGCTACCCCGATACCCGCCTCGATATAGGGTTTGACTGACTCGCCAGCAAACTCATAGACGAACACCGGAGCGAAGGAAAGACTGTGGTTACTTGCCGTCTCGTCTCCGTCCCAATAGGTGTAGCCCGCATCCCAATAACCGGTAATCCGGCCAACACTAGTTTGCCACCAACTGGCATCCCAGTTCGATTGCAGACCCAGGCGATAGGTCATGGTCGATTCGCCGGTCTGTCCAACCGAAAAAGAAACATCTGCTGCTTGAGTTGAAAACGATTGCCCCAGGGTCACGGCTGCAAGCGCAGCCAAACAAAGCAGTTTCTTCATGAGAAACGTCCTTTTACCTAATGCTATTGTTGGTTCTTCTGTCTCGTCGGACAAGATCATAGAAATCGGTGCGGCGGCGTTAGTTCACCGGAATGTTCAGTGCCCATCACACTTCTTACACTGTGAAGCTTCGCACACTGTCAGATTTATTCCACAACATTGGAAGTATCTTTCGCAAATGTTCTGGGCTTGAACTGGTCCAGAACTGTGCCTCACGCGCAGGGCCATCAGACAGCAACCGCCGCTCACCCAGCAGCCGTTGCAACTGGCGGGCGACGGCAGCACCGGTGTCGATAATGGCAATGGATGGCGGCACCATCTGTGCCAGCAGCGGCTTGAGGAAAGGGTAATGCGTGCACCCCAGAATCAAGGTGTCGCAGCCCGCTGCAAGCAAGGGTTTCAAATAGCCCTGAAGCAAGTCACGCAGGGCCGGACTGCCCAGGTCCCCCGCCTCGATGCACTCGACCAGCCCAGGGCATGGCTGAGTCACTACCCGTACGTCGCTGGCAAAGCGGTCGAGCAGAGCGGCGAACTTGGCGCTCTGCA
>JBOICD010000197.1:0-6699 GCA_050739855.1 Pseudomonas sp. | reverse complement strand
CATGCGCACTTCGTAGGCCAGCACCTGCACTGCCGCCGCCAGGTTCAGCGAACTGAAGTCGGGATTGGAGGGAATGTGCACATGAAAATGGCAACGCTGCAGCTCTTCGTTGGTCAGGCCGGCGTACTCACGGCCAAACACCAAGGCGATCTCTTCACCCTGGACGGCATGCTCGATGACTTTGCTGCCGCATTCGCGCGGGTCGACCAGCGGCCAGGGGATGCGGCGCTCGCGGGCACTGGTGCCAAACACCAGGTTGCAACCGACCAGCGCCTCTTCGAGGGTGGCAACCACCTGGGCGCCGCCCAACACATCATCGGCACCCGACGCACGGGCATCGGCCTCATGCGACGGAAAATCCTGCGGGTCGACCAGCACCAGGCGCGACAAGCCCATGTTTTTCATGGCACGCGCAGCGCCGCCGATATTGCCGGGGTGGCTGGTATTGACCAGAACAACACGAATATTTTGCAGCAAGGCGAGCGCTCACAGACACGGGAAAGAGGCAGCAAATCTTACAGAACACACCGACTTTACGCTACGAAAGCAAATGTCACCCTTCTTCGCGCAAAGTTTTCTGCTAGAATGTTCGGCTTTCTTTAACGACCTAGGTGAAACGTCCATGCAGCCCATGCTGAATATCGCGCTGCGCGCCGCCCGCAGCGCCAGTGAATTGATTTTCCGCTCCATCGAGCGCCTGGATACCATCAAGGTTGATGAAAAAGACGCCAAGGATTACGTCTCGGAAGTCGATCGCGCCGCCGAGCAGAGCATCATCAATGCCCTGCGCAAGGCCTACCCGAACCACTCCATCTACGGCGAAGAAACCGGCCTGCACGCCGGCAGCGGCGAAGAAGGCAAGGACTACCTGTGGATCATCGACCCACTGGACGGCACCACCAACTTCCTGCGTGGCGTTCCGCACTTTGCTGTCAGCATTGCCTGCAAATACCGTGGCCGCCTTGAGCACGCCGTGGTTCTCGACCCTGTCCGCCAGGAAGAATTCACCGCCAGCCGTGGCCGTGGCGCCCAGCTGAACGGCCGTCGCCTGCGCGTCAGCCCCCGCACCAGCCTGGAAGGCGCACTGCTGGGCACTGGCTTCCCGTTCCGCGACAACCAGATGGCTGACCTGGACAACTACCTGGGCATGTTCCGCGCCCTGGTCGGCCAGACCGCCGGTATCCGCCGCGCTGGCGCTGCCAGCCTGGACCTGGCCTATGTCGCCGCCGGCCGCTTCGATGCCTTCTGGGAATCGGGCCTGTCGGAATGGGACATGGCCGCAGGCACGCTGCTGATTCAGGAAGCGGGCGGCCTGGTGAGCGACTTCACCGGTGGTCACGACTTCCTCGAGAAGGGCCATATCGTTGCTGGCAACACCAAGTGCTTCAAAGCCGTCTTGACCGCTATCCAGCCGCACCTGCCTGCCTCGATCAAACGCTAAGTTTCATCGAGCACAAAAAAAAAAGCACCCTTCGGGGTGCTTTTTTTGTTTGTGTGTGTGTGGGAGCGGGCTTGCCCCGCGAGGCGATGTGGCTGAAAGACCGCAATCGCGGGGCAAGCCCGCTCCCACAGGGGACCATTTTCTTACTGCAGGTTACTGGCGTGGCTCGGCCTCACTCAGGATCAGCTTGCCCTCTTTATCCAGCGGGATCTGCGCCCCCGGATCACGATCCATACGCACCTGGCCGACCTTGTCGCCAATCGAATACTTCACGTCATAGCCAACCACCTTCTCGCTCAGGTCATTGACGGTATTGCAGCGTGTTTGCGTAGTGGTGTAGGTATCACGCTCCTGCATGCCTTCCTGCACCTTGTTACCGGCATAGCCACCACCGACCGCACCGGCCACCGTGGCAATCTTTTTACCGGTACCACCACCAATCTGATTACCCAGCAGGCCACCCGCCACAGCACCGAGCACGGTACCGGCAATCTGATGCTGGTCCTTGACCGGTGCCTGACGCGTAACGGCCACGCCCTTGCACACTTCGCGCGGCGTCTTGACGGTCTGTTTGACCGGCTGCACAGCCAGCACCTCAGCGTATTCCGGCCCACTCTTGACCAGGTTGTAGGTGGCTACAGCACCTCCGGCGGTCACTCCGACAGCCCCCAGAACCGCACCCACCAGCATTGACTTGTTCACGTGAACCTCCTGATCTTACCTGCGGGACCTTGCCCGCCTTCTCCCTGCCTTGGAGCATAAAAAAAGGCGCGAGTTCAATACTCGCGCCTTCTTCTACGACGAACAGCGTGGGAAAAACCCTTATGGGAGGTCGTCCACACCTTCGGCCTTGGCCGGAGGAATCAGGTCTTCACTGCTCAGGTTCAGCCAGATCAGCACCACGTTGGCGATGTAGATCGACGAGTAGGTACCGGCCATGACACCGATGAACAAGGCCAGCGAGAAGCCCCACAGGTTGTCACCACCGAAGAACAGCAGTGCGGCGATGGCCAGCAGGGTCGACACCGAGGTGGCCACAGTCCGCAGCAAGGTCTGGGTGGTCGAGATGTTGATGTTCTCGATCAGCGAAGCCTTGCGCAGGACCCGGAAGTTCTCACGCACCCGGTCGAACACCACGATGGTGTCGTTGAGCGAGTAACCGATGATCGCCAGTACCGCCGCCAGCACCGTCAGGTCGAAGGTGATCTGGAAGAACGACAGGATACCCATGGTCACGACCACGTCGTGCACCAGCGAAAGGATCGCACCCAGGGCGAACTTCCACTGAAAGCGGAACGCCAGATAGATCATGATGCCGCCCAGGGCCAGCAACATGCCCAGGCCACCCTGGTCGCGCAGCTCTTCACCGACCTGCGGCCCGACGAACTCGACACGCTTGACCACAGCCGGGTTGTCGCTGCTGACTTTCTGCAGCGCCTCGGAAACGCGGTTACCCAGCATCGGGTCATCACCCGGCATACGCACCAGCAAGTCGGTGGTAGCGCCGAAGCTTTGCACAACAGCGTCTTCGAAACCGGCCTTGACCAGCTCCTCGCGCACCTGGCCGAGATTGGCCGGACGCTCGTAGGTCAGCTCGATGAGCGTACCGCCGGTGAAGTCCAGGCCGAGGTTGAGCCCTTTATAGAACCAGCTGAACAGCGCCAGTACGGTAAGAAGCAGGGTGACGCCGAACGCAATGTTGCGCACACCCATGAAGTTAATGGTACGTAACATGGCAGCCCCTTAAACCCACAACTTCTTGAGATCACGCCCGCCGCAGGTCAGGTTGACCATTGCGCGGGTAACCATGACGGCCGTGAACATCGAGGTGAAAATCCCGAGGGACATGGTAACCGCGAAGCCCTTGACCGGACCGGTACCCATGGCGAAGAGAATGCCGCCGACCAGCAAGGTGGTCAGGTTGGCGTCGACAATCGCGGTATAGGCACGGTTGAAGCCTTCGTGGATAGCGCGCTGGATCGACATGCCATTGGCCAGCTCTTCACGAATCCGCGAGAAGATCAGCACGTTGGCGTCGACCGCCATACCCATGGTCAGCACGATACCGGCGATACCCGGCAGGGTCAGGGTTGCCCCCAGCAGCGACATCAGCGCCAGCAGCATGACCATGTTACCGGCCAGGGCGACGGTGGCGATCAGGCCGAAGAAGCGGTAGATGGCCATGATGAACAGCGAGACGAACAGCATGCCCCACAACGATGCATCGATACCCTTGGTGATGTTGTCGGCACCCAGGCTCGGGCCGATGGTGCGCTCTTCAGCGAAGTACATCGGTGCGGCCAGGCCACCGGCACGCAGCAGCAGGGCCAGTTCCGAGGATTCGCCCTGACCGGTCAGGCCGGTGATGCGGAACTGGCTACCCAGTGGCGACTGGATGGTCGCCAGGCTGATGATCTTCTTCTCTTCGGTGAAGGTCTGGATGGCGACGTCTTTTTCCACGCCATCAACCATCTGCTTCACATAGCGCGTGGTTGGACGCTGTTCGATGAAAATCACCGCCATGCTACGACCGACGTTGCTGCGGGTTGCCCGGCTCATCAGTTCGCCACCATGACCATCCAGACGGATGTTCACCTGTGGGCGACCTTGCTCGTCGAAGCTGGCCTGGGCGTCGGTGACCTGGTCACCGGTGATGATCAGGCCACGCTCGACGGCTGCCGAACGGCCGCCTTCGCGGAACTCGAAGGTTTCGGTGGTGGCTTTGGAAGCACCCGGCTCGGCACCCAGACGGAACTCCAGGTTGGCGGTCTTGCCGAGGATACGCTTGGCTTCGGCAGTGTCCTGCACACCTGGCAGTTCGACCACGATGCGGTTGGCGCCCTGGCGCTGCACCAGTGGCTCGGCCACGCCCAGCTCGTTGACCCGGTTACGCACCGTGGTCAGGTTCTGCTTGATCGAGTATTCACGGATTTCCGCGACCTTGGCCGGGGTAATCGCCAGACGCAGCACCGACAAGCCATTACGCTCGGTGGTGGTCAACTCGAAATCATTGAAATTCTTGCGAATCAGGCTGCGTGCCTGTTCGCGGGACTCATCATCGGAGAAGCCCAGCTGGATACCGCCATCTTGTTGCGGCAGGCTGCGATAGCGCACACGCTCTTTGCGCAGCAGGCTTTTGACTTCGCCTTCATAGACTTTCAGACGGGCCGCCATGGCCTTGTCCATGTCCACTTCAAGCAAGAAGTGCACACCACCGGACAGGTCCAGACCCAGCTTCATCGGGCTTGCACCCAGATTACGCAGCCATTGTGGAGTGGTCGGGGCCAGGTTCAGTGCGACCACGTAGTCGTCGCCCAGTGCCTTGCGCACTACATCCTTGGCTGGAAGTTGATCTTCCTGTTTGGTCAGGCGCAGCAGTGCACCTTTGCCCTTCTCGCCCAGGCTCGCGGCCTTGACCTGGATACCGGCTTCGACGAGCGCTTTGCTCGCGCGATCCAGATCCGCCTGAGTGACCTGCAGCGCCGTACTGGCACCACTGACCTGGACGGCCGGATCATCAGGGTAGAGGTTGGGAGCGGAATAAATAAAACCGATCGCCAGTACCGCCAGGATCAGTACGTATTTCCACAGAGGGTATTTGTTCAGCATCACGCCGCCCGTTCAAGACGCGGGGCGCCTTGCGCGCCCCGTCGATTGGTAAAAAACTGAAACTTAGATCGCTTTGAGCGTACCTTTTGGCAGGGTCGCGGCAACGGCGCCCTTCTGGAACTTCAGCTCAACATTGTCGGACACTTCCAGTACCACGAAGTCGTCGGCAACTTTGACGATCTTGCCAGCGATACCGCCGTTGGTGACAACTTCATCACCTTTTTGCAGGTTGCTCAGCAGGTTCTTCTGCTCTTTGGCACGTTTGGCCTGTGGACGCCAGATCATCAGGTAGAAGATGACCAGGAAGCCGACCAGGAAAATCCACTCAAAACCGGTTCCGGCTGGGCCGGCGGCAGGGGCTGCGGCGTCCGCGTAAGCGGCGGGGATCAGAAAGCTCATTTAGCACTCCAGTTGCAATCAGTACTTGTTAGGGATCGACAGAACATCAGTCCAAGGGCGGCACAGGCAGCCCGCGCTTGGCGTAAAAGGCATCGACAAAGGCGGCCAATGTACCTTGTTGAATAGCCTCGCGTAAACCAGCCATCAAACGCTGGTAATGGCGCAAGTTATGGATCGTATTCAACATACTGCCCAACATTTCGCCACACTTATCCAGGTGATGCAGATAAGCACGGGAGAAGTTCTGGCAGGTGTAGCAGTCACAGGTCGGATCCAGTGGCGAATCATCATGGCGATGGAACGCGTTACGGATTTTAAGCACGCCGGTATCGACAAACAGATGACCGTTGCGCGCATTGCGCGTGGGCATCACGCAATCGAACATGTCGACGCCGCGGCGCACACCCTCAACGAGATCTTCCGGCTTGCCTACCCCCATAAGGTAACGAGGTTTGTCAGCCGGCATCTGGCCTGGCAGGTAATCCAGCACCTTGATCATTTCATGCTTGGGTTCGCCCACCGACAGGCCGCCAATGGCCAGGCCGTCGAAGCCGATCTTGTCCAGGCCTTCGAGCGAGCGCATGCGCAGGTCCTGGTGCATGCCGCCCTGGACGATACCGAACAGTGCCGCGGTGTTGTCACCGTGGGCGTTCTTCGAACGCTGGGCCCAGCGCAGCGACAGCTCCATGGAAATACGTGCGACGTCTTCATCAGCCGGGTACGGGGTGCATTCGTCGAAGATCATCACCACGTCGGAGCCCAGGTCACGCTGCACCTGCATCGACTCTTCCGGGCCCATGAACACCTTGGAGCCATCGACCGGCGAGGCGAAAGTCACGCCTTCTTCCTTGATCTTGCGCATGGCACCCAGGCTGAACACCTGGAAGCCACCGGAATCGGTGAGGATCGGGCCCTGCCACTTCATGAAATCGTGCAGGTCGCCGTGGGCCTTGATCACCTCGGTACCCGGGCGCAGCCACAGGTGGAAGGTGTTACCGAGGATCATCTGCGCGCCGATGGCCTCGATGTCGCGCGGCAACATGCCCTTGACCGTGCCATAGGTGCCCACCGGCATGAACGCCGGGGTCTCGACCACACCACGGGGGAACGTCAGGCGGCCACGGCGGGCCTTGCCGTCGGTGGCCAGCAGTTCGAAGGACATACGACAGGTGCGACTCATGCTTGATCCTCGGGGCCGCGCGGCGCCGGATTGCGGGTGATGAACATGGCATCACCGTAACTGAAGAAGC
>JBOICD010000196.1:0-6733 GCA_050739855.1 Pseudomonas sp. | reverse complement strand
TGGCCAGCACTTCGGCGTAGCTGCGCTCCAGCCCGACCATTTCACCGCGAGCATCGCGGTCGTCGAAGATGAAGCGTTGGGTGTAATCGGTATCCGGCAATTCAGACATGGGTTCGGGTTTTCGCGTAAATGAGTTAATGGCACCTAGTTTATCAGTGCGCCCCGCGCCCGTTAACCGGCGCTGTCGTGAAGCTGGTGGAGCTGGCGCCGTTGTTTCTTGGTCGGCCGACCATCGGTCGTCACGCCCAGTGCGCCAGCCTTGCGCATGGCGGCCGCCTTCTCGCGCCGCTCGATACTCTCGGCGGTTTCTTCATACAGCGCCTGGGCTTCGGGCGCGCCACGGCGCACCACAGACAGCGCCCGGACCACCACCGTGCGCTCATCAAAGCCGGTGCGCAAGACGAATTCGTCGCCAATCCGCGGCTCTTTGCCCGGCTTGCATCGCTCACCCCGGCAGTGCACCTTGCCACTCTCGATGGCCGCCTTGGCCAGCGCCCGGGTCTTGTAGAAGCGCGCTGCCCATAGCCATTTGTCCAAGCGGACCTTATCGTCCTCTTCCGGCTTTTGTGCCATGACATTTCCCCGCTTAATTTCATAAACGAAACTGTACTACCGTATCTGGCGGATGCAAAAAAACCGCGGCGTGCTTACAGTTCACCGACCTGTCGCGTACACCGGTTCCGGCCTTGCGACTTTTTATGCTGGTTGAGCAATTTGAAGACATTTGACCATTTGACTGTGATTGGCCTGCGCGAGTGGGTAGCCTTGCCCGACCTCGGCGTGGCTGGCCTGCGCGCCAAGATCGACACCGGCGCCAGCACCTCGAGCCTGCATGCCACCGAGGTCGAGCCTTTCGAGCGCAACGGCGAACCCTGGGTGCGCTTCAATGCGCACCTGGGCTCAGTCGTGCAGCTACGTCACCGGCGCTGCGAAGCGCCGCTGGTAACCATGAAAACCATCAAGAGCTCCAATGGCCAGGCGCAAATCCGCTACGTGATCCGCACACCGCTGGCGCTGGGTGACCGGGTCTGGGAAGTGGAATTCACCCTGGCGTGCCGCAAGGCCATGCGCTATCGCCTTTTGCTCGGTTCCAAAGCCCTGATCCATGGCCAGTTGGTGGTCAATCCGGGCCTCAAGTACGTTCAGGACAAGCCGGCATTCCCGGCCACTATTTCTCCTTCCACAGGTGTTGCATGAAGATCGCCGTGCTGTCGCGAAACCCGCGTCTGTATTCCACTCGTCGTCTGGTTGAAGCCGGTACTGCACGAGGCCATGAAATGGTTGTGATCGATACCCTGCGCGCCTACATGAACATCGCCAGCCACAAGCCGCAGATCCACTACCGCGGCAAGCCCCTGGAAGGCTTTGATGCGGTGATCCCGCGCATCGGGGCCTCGGTGACCTTCTATGGCTGCGCGGTGCTGCGTCAGTTCGAAATGATGGGTGTGTTCCCGTTGAACGAGTCGGTGGCCATCGCCCGTTCGCGTGACAAACTGCGTTCCCTGCAACTGTTGTCACGGCGTGGCATCGGCCTGCCGGTCACCGGTTTTGCCCACTCACCCGACGACATCCCCGACCTGATCCAGATGGTCAACGGCGCACCGTTGGTGATCAAGGTACTCGAAGGCACCCAGGGCATCGGCGTGGTCCTGTGCGAAACCACCAAGGCTGCCGAGTCGGTGATCGAGGCGTTCATGGGCCTGAAGCAGAACATCATGGTCCAGGAATACATCAAGGAGGCCGGCGGCGCCGATATCCGCTGCTTCGTGGTCGGCGACAAGGTCATTGCCTCGATGAAGCGCCAGGCCAAACCCGGCGAGTTCCGCTCCAACCTGCATCGCGGCGGCAGTGCCAGCCTGATCAAGATCACCCCAGAAGAGCGCATGACCGCCATCCGCGCGGCCAAGGTCATGGGCTTGAGCGTGGCCGGGGTGGATATCCTGCGCTCCAATCACGGCCCGCTGGTGATGGAGGTGAACTCTTCGCCTGGGCTTGAGGGCATCGAAGTCACCACCGCCAAGGACGTTGCCGGAATGATCATCGAGCATCTGGAGAAGAACGGCGGGCCAAACCTGACCCGCACCAAAGGTAAAGGCTAGTGGCCTGTGGGAGCGGCGGTGCGACGACTCGACTTGCCCCGCGATAAATTGACCACACAGACCACTACACCGCATCACGCGGCAGCAACAGCCCCAGCGGCAGGCGCACCCGGGCTTCCAGGCCGCCGCCGGAGCGGTTGCGCAGCTCGACATTGCCGCCATGCTGGGCGGCGATACGCTTGACGATCGCCAGCCCCAGCCCTGTGCCCTTGCCGCTGCGGGCACGGTCACCACGTATGAACGGGTTGAAGATGCCTTCCAGCTCGTTCGGGTCGATGCCCGCCCCCCTGTCCAGCACGCTGAGCACCACGTACGGGGCGCTACTGTCACCCGATACGTAGGCCGCCACCTCAACCCCTTTACCGGCGTGATACAGGGCGTTGCCAATCAGGTTGTTGAGCATGCGCTTGAGCGACACCCGGCGCAGCGGGAAGGGCGGAATCGGCTCGAGGCACAGACGCACCCGTTCTTCAGGCTGGTTGAACGGCGCGACCACTTCGCGCACCAGATCGCTCAGGTCGACCGCTTCCACCGGCTCGTCACGCCCGTCACGGATGAAGGCAAGAAACTGGTCGAGGATGGCGTCCATGTCTTCGATGTCCCGCACCATGTCGTCGGTCAGGTCGCTTTCGTTGGTCAGCAACGACAAGGACAGGCGCAAACGGGTCAAGGGCGTACGCAGGTCGTGGGACACGCCCGCCAGCATCAACTCCCGCTCGCGCCCGGCCTGCTCGACATCTTCGGCCATCTGGTTGAAGGCCCGGTACACCTCGGTCATCTCGCTGGGCGTATCGCTGACCGGCAAGCGCACGCTGCGCCCCTGCCCCAGTTGCCGGGCGGCAAAAACCAGGCGTTTGAGCGGCTGGTTGAGCTGGCGGACAAAGATCCAGGCCGACGCCGTGGACAACAGACCAATAGCCAGGAACCAACCCAGCACGCTCCAGATCTTTTGACCACGCAAGGGATGCGGATACAGCGGCACCTTCAACCAGCCGTCACCCAGGCTCGGCGCCCTCACCCACAGCGCCGGTGGCGCGTGGATGCGCAGGCGTACCTCGGTGTCGGCGCCAAGCTCGGCCTGCATCTGGCGCTGGTAGATTTCACTGTACGGCCAGTGCTGCTCACCTTCCGGAACACCGGAGCCGACCACCCGGATCAACCCTGCCGCTTCAGCAATCTTGTCGCGGTCAGACTCATCGGCGGCCCAGTAAGCACGCAGGGTCAGGGCCACCCCGTGGCTGTACTGACGATCGACCAGCACGTCTTCGTTCATCAGCAGGTAAACCAGGGTCAGGGCCTTGGAAAACAGCACGACGATCAGCACCAGCCAGAGGGTGCGGGCGAAGAAGCTTTGCGGGAACCACAGGGGCGTTTTCATCGACAACGGCTACACACTTTGCAGGAACGAGCATGGCTCGCAGGCTTTGCGGATCTCGGCACAGGCAAAAACAGGGCAACCCGAAGATCCACCCTGCTTGCAGTGACTGGCTCCTACAATCGAAACATCACTTGCTGTTGTTGCCATCCGGTACAAACACATAGCCGACACCCCAGACCGTCTGGATATAGCGCGGCTTCGAAGGATCGGGTTCGATCATGCGACGCAGGCGGGAAATCTGCACGTCGATGGAACGCTCCAGGGCATCCCATTCACGGCCACGGGCCAGGTTCATCAGCTTGTCGCGGGTCAGCGGCTCGCGCGCATGCATGACCAGCGCCTTGAGCACGGCAAACTCACCGGTGGTGAGCATGTGCACTTCTTCACCGCGCTTGAGCTCACGGGTCGCCAGCGACAGCTCATAGTCGCCGAAGGTGACGGTTTCATCTTCGCTGCCCGGCGCGCCGGGTACCGCAGGGGCCTGGCGACGCAGCACAGCCTTGACCCGAGCCATCAGCTCGTCGGGATTGAATGGCTTGGCCAGATAATCGTCGGCACCCAGCTCCAGCCCCTTGATCCGGCTCAGTTCGTCGCCCTTGGCGGTGAGCATGATGATCGGGATCTGGTTGTTCGCTGCACGCAGACGCCGGCAGGCGGTAAGACCATCCTCGCCAGGCAGCATCAGATCGAGGACCACCATGTTGAAGACCTCACGGGCCAGCAGGCGGTCCATCTGCTCGGTATTGGGTACTGCACGGGCGCGGTAGCCCTTGCTGGTGAAGAATCGTTCCAGCAGGCTGCTCAAGCCCGGATCGTCGTCGACGATGAGAATTTTTTCGCCTTCAGCGGTTTGTGCAGTGCTGCTCATGAATAACTCCTCTAATCTCGGCACGCATTATGGCTTAGCCGCCATTGGCCGTGCCGTGTGCATTGTTAGCAGATTTTTCCCGGTGCGCCAGTTCTGCCTGGTCGAGAGCTGGCGCGCTGCCATCACCGCAAGCCCGGCGCGCTGGGTATAATGCGGCGCTTTCAGGCAGCGCCGCATTGCTCCGGGTGCCCCATGGCGCCCGCCCGCGGCCTTTGTTTTCACAATTTGTCAGGTGGTTTTATGGACAGCATCAACAGCCGCATCGCCGAGGAACTCGGTGTCCGCCCGCAACAGGTCGAAGCGGCCGTGACCCTGCTTGATGAAGGCTCGACGGTGCCTTTTATCGCCCGTTACCGTAAAGAAGTGACTGGCAGCCTGGATGACACCCAACTGCGTCATCTGGAAGAGCGCCTGCGCTACCTGCGTGAACTGGACGACCGCCGCGCCAGCATCCTGGCCAGCATCGAAGAGCAAGGCAAACTGACCCCGGAGCTGGCCCGCGAGATCAAGCTGGCCGACACCAAGACCCGCCTCGAAGACCTCTACCTGCCTTACAAGCAAAAACGCCGCACCAAGGGCCAGATCGCCCTGGAAGCCGGCCTCGGCGAACTGGCCGATGGTCTGTTGAACGACCCGCAACTGAGCCCTGAAGTCGAAGCCGCACGTTTTGTCGACGCCGAAAAAGGCGTGGCCGACGTCAAGGCCGCGCTCGAAGGCGCCAAGTACATCCTCATGGAGCGCTTTGCCGAAGACGCCAGCCTGCTCGACAAGCTGCGCAACTTCCTCAAGCAGGAAGCCGTGCTCAGCGCCCGCCTGGTGGCCGGCAAGGAAGAGGAAGGCGCCAAGTTCCGCGACTATTTCGAACACGATGAACTGCTCAAGAGCGTGCCGTCGCACCGCGCCCTGGCGATTTTCCGCGGCCGTAACGAAGGTGTCCTGGCCGCTTCGCTGAAGGTCGGCGAAGAGCTGCCGGGCACCCTGCACCCCTGCGAAATGATGATTGCCGAGCGTTTCGGCCTGCAGAACCACAACCGTCCTGCGGACAAGTGGCTCGGCGAAGTGGTGCGCTGGACCTGGAAGGTCAAACTCTACAGCCACCTGGAAACCGATCTGTTCGGCGAGTTGCGCGACAATGCCGAAGGCGAGGCGATCAACGTCTTCGCCCACAACCTGCACGACCTGCTGCTGGCCGCCCCGGCCGGCCCGCGCGCAACCCTGGGCCTTGACCCGGGCCTGCGTACCGGTTGCAAGGTGGCGGTGGTCGATGCCACCGGCAAGCTGCTCGATACCGCCACGGTCTACCCGCACGTGCCGAAAAACCAGTGGGACCAGACTATCGCCGTGCTCGCGGCCCTGTGCGCCAAGCACTCGGTGGAACTGATCGCCATCGGCAACGGCACCGCCAGCCGCGAGACCGACAAGCTGGCCGCCGAGCTGATCAAAAAATATCCAGCGCTGAAAATGACCAAGATCATGGTCTCCGAAGCCGGCGCTTCGGTGTACTCGGCCTCGGAACTGGCTGCCCGCGAATTCCCGGACCTCGACGTGTCGATCCGTGGCGCCGTCTCGATTGCCCGCCGCCTGCAGGACCCGCTGGCCGAACTGGTGAAGATCGATCCGAAATCCATCGGTGTCGGCCAGTACCAGCATGACGTTTCGCAGCTCAAGCTGGCGCGCGGCCTGGACGCCGTGGTCGAAGACTGCGTAAACGCCGTCGGCGTCGACGTCAACACCGCTTCGGTGGCGCTGCTGGCGCGGATCTCCGGCCTCAACAGCACCCTGGCGCAGAACATCGTCAGCCATCGCGACGCCAACGGCGCGTTCAAAACCCGCGCGGCGTTGAAGAAAGTCAGCCGTCTGGGCGAGAAAACCTTCGAACAAGCCGCCGGCTTCCTGCGCGTGATGAACGGCGACAACCCGCTGGACGCCTCGGCGGTGCACCCTGAAGCCTATCCGTTGGTACAGCGCATCGCTGCCGAAACCGACCGCGACATCCGTTCGCTGATCGGCGACAGCGGCTTCCTCAAGCGTCTGGACCCGAAAAAATTCACCGATGAAACCTTCGGTCTGCCAACCGTCACCGACATCCTCCAGGAACTGGACAAACCCGGCCGCGACCCGCGCCCCGAGTTCAAGACCGCCGAATTCCAGGAAGGTGTCGAGGACCTCAAAGACCTGCAACTGGGGATGATCCTCGAAGGCGTGGTGACCAACGTGACCAACTTCGGCGCCTTCGTCGACATCGGCGTGCACCAGGACGGTCTGGTGCACATCTCGGCGCTGTCGGAGAAGTTCATCAAGGACCCGCGTGAAGCGGTCAAGGCTGGCGACGTGGTCAAGGTCAAGGTCATGGAAGTCGATATCCCGCGCAAACGCGTCGGCCTGTCG
>JBOICD010000195.1:0-6740 GCA_050739855.1 Pseudomonas sp. | reverse complement strand
TCCTTGAACAGACGGGTCAGGGCGTCGCTGAGGACGTCGCTCACCAGCTTGGTGTTGGTTTCCTGGTTTGGCGCCATGCCGAAGCGCTGGTCCAGGGACGCACCATAACGGCCGCTGTAGCGACGGTTGGCGTTGGACACGTCAGCTTTGAAGGTCGCACCGATGGTGGCTTCGGTCACGTACATGCCTTCTTTGGGCGACTGGTACTTCAGCTCGGCCAGGGTCACGGTCAGCTGCGGCGCGTTGTAGGCGTTTGGCGTCGGGGTGAAGCCCAGCAAGCGCACGGCGGCTTCAGCCTGGGCTTGCAGTTTCGGCAGGATATCGTTGCCTGTCACGGTGATGGCGCTGGTTTCAGGGTACAGGCCACCGCGAGTGCCCAGGGTTTGCGACGCACGACCATCGACCACCTTGACCACCACCGGCTGGCCATGACCGACCGGGGCGAGCTGGGCGGTGAGTTTGGGTTGCGGGCTGAGTTGTTGCGGGCTGTGGGCACAACCGGCCAGGGTCAGACTGGTCACCGCGATCAAACCGAACAACAAACGTTGCAACATGCTCATCTCTCCAGAATAGGCAGCAAAGGCCGCCAGTATAACCAGCACGACGCGGCCCAGCCATCGCCGTGCCATTAGCGAATAAGACCGGCGCAAGCGCCGCCGGTTCGCTGTCACAATCGTTTAATCACCCGGCGGCTATGCTGGCGCCCAGAACATTCAAAGAGGTAGACCGCTATGTCCTGGTTCTGGGCTTCACTGTTCAACCGCCGGCCAATGCGCAGCTTCGCACGACTCGACGCCCAGGGGCTTTGCCTGGCCTTCAAACAGTGCGCAACCCGGCCTGATGCTGGCGACTGGGTGGAAATCGACGAAATTCGCCTCACCTGGCTCAACCACCCCCTGCCCGCCAGCGCCCGGGTTTGCGCGCGTGCGCGCGGTAACTGGGTACAGCGCAGCCTGGCCGCCTGAACCGTGCATCAATAAAAGTCGCTAATAAAGATCATTTCTGCCCGAGACATCGTTATAATCTCCCCCCGATTATAAGGACGTCTCCTGATCGGGCCTCGCAGCACCGCCAATGTTCACCATCGGCATCCTCCGCACCGCCCACAGAGAGCCTTCCACACAGGTCTTGCACCAGCCAGTGTGCCAGCAATATTCGGCCCTCTGCTCTGCCTGAACCTGCCGGGCCTGCCATCGCGCAGACCATTTTGAGGTTCACGACTCCAAAAGAGCGTGAAAAAACGGGTTTTCACAACTTCACGAGAGTGTGGCGAGCAATGAACAGTCTGGCATGTGCAAAAGCACCTAAAGTGTCCCGAACAGCCCTGAACAGCTGGCAACAGTGCTCATCCAGGATGAGTGCCTGAGGCCGGTCCATAACGCATGACGGACACCTTGACCATAAGTCGAATTGCCGCATCGGCCTTAAAATGCGTTCATAGGCAACGCAAAGCCCGTTTGGCGGTGTCCGCTGAAGTTGCAAAAACTGCGAAGAATCGGACATGGCGATCCTGGCCAAGCCAGAGATCCTATGCTGTCAATTTGGTGCTGTAGATTTTGGAGACGCGTTAAATGGCGCAGAACGAAGCAGTCGATGTAGTACTGGTAGGGGCAGGCATCATGAGTGCCACCCTGGCCGTACTGCTCAAGGAACTCGACCCGGCGATCAAGCTGGAAGTCGTCGAGTTGATGGATTCGGGTGCCGCGGAAAGTTCCAACCCGTGGAACAACGCCGGGACCGGCCATGCCGGACTGTGTGAACTGAACTACACGCCGCAGGCTGCCGACGGCAGCATCGACATCAAGAAAGCGGTGCACATCAACACCCAGTTCGAGGTGTCCCGGCAGTTCTGGGCCTACCTGAGCAAAAAAGGCGCGTTCAGCTCGCCACGGGCGTTCATCAACCCGGTGCCGCACCTGAGCTACGTCGAAGGTGACAAAGGCGTCGATTTCCTCAAGAAGCGCTTCGAGCTGCTCAAGCAGCACCACGCCTTCAGCGAAATGGAATACACCGAAGACAAAGCGGTGATGAACGAGTGGATGCCGCTGATGATGCCGGGTCGCCCTGCCGACCAGAAAATCGCCGCCACCCGCGTCATGAAAGGCACCGACGTCAACTTCGGCACCCTGACCAACAAACTGCTCAAGCACCTGGCCAGCGCGCCGGATGCCCAGGTCAAGTACTGCAAGCGGGTCACTGGCCTGCGCCGTAACGGCAGTGGCTGGACCGTCAGCATCAAGGACGTCAACAGCGGCAGCAGCCGCGACGTCAACGCCCGCTTCGTCTTCCTCGGTGCCGGTGGCGCGGCCCTGCCGCTGCTGCAGCAGTCGGGCATTGAAGAGAGCAAAGGCTTTGGCGGCTTCCCGGTCAGCGGCCAGTGGCTGCGCTGCGACAACCCGGAAGTGGTCAAGAAGCACCAGGCCAAGGTTTACAGCCAGGCCGCGGTCGGTTCGCCGCCGATGTCGGTGCCGCACCTGGACACCCGCGTCGTCGACGGCAAGACTTCGCTGCTGTTCGGCCCGTATGCCGGCTTTACCACCAAGTTCCTCAAGCACGGCTCGTTCCTCGACCTGCCGCTGTCGGTACGCATGGGCAACATCGGCCCGATGCTCGCCGTGGCCCGCGACAACATGGACCTGACCAAGTACCTGGTCAGCGAAGTGATGCAGTCGATGGAGCAGCGCCTGGACTCGCTGCGTCGCTTCTACCCCGAGGCGAAAGCCGAAGACTGGCGCCTGGAAGTGGCCGGCCAGCGCGTGCAGATCATCAAGAAAGACCCGAAAAAAGGCGGCATCCTGCAGTTCGGTACCGAACTGGTAGCAGCCAAAGACGGCACCCTGGCCGCTCTGCTGGGCGCCTCTCCTGGTGCTTCGGTGACGGTATCGATCATGCTTGAGCTGATCGAGCGCTGCTTCCCCGAGCAAACCAAGAGCGCCTGGGCGGCCAAGCTCAAGGAAATTTTCCCGGCCCGGGAAAAGGTCCTGGCCGCTGACGCTGCGCTGTATCACAAGATCAGCGCGCACAACGACGAGGTCCTGGGCCTGGTCGAAAACAGCCCGGCGCAGCACTACGCGTAACGCACCGGCATAAAAAAACGCCCTTCGGGGCGTTTTTTTATGCGCGCAGGATAATCAGCCGCGGGCCTTGTCGATGATCTCGATGTACTCAGCGGCGTTGCGCTGGTCGCGGATCTGATCAACAAAGGTCTTGCCGTGCTCGTCTTTACCGTCCAGGTCAAAGCCGGCCTCAACGAAGAAACCGACAAAGCGCTCGAAGTCGTCGATGCGCAGGCCGCGATAGGCCTTGATCAGTTTGTGCAGCGAAGGTGAAGTGGCATCCGCCGGTTCGAACTGCAGGAAGGATTTGACGTACTCGTCGCTGATCTCATCCCCAATCACTTGCTTCTTGTCTTTACGCATTGCCGACTCCAACTGAACCATCACGGACATTTTCACGGGCCGGCAGTTTACCCCTGCCCGGCACCGGCACTCAACGCGCGCGTACGGCCCCGGTATGCAGATCGGCCCAGACGTGGCCGTTGGCATAGCTGAGAAACTGCACGTAGACGGTGTTGTTGCGCAGCAGGTCGACAATCATCGGGTACTGACTGATCGGGTAGTTCAGGCTCAGGACCTTGCGCTTGTCATCGAATACCGGTTTTTTCAGGCTCTTGCTCTCGGCATCGAAGCTGATCAGCACCTGGCTGAGCGTTGCCCCCTTGCTCATGGGCTTGCCCTTCAGACGCAAGATCAAGGGTGAAGTAACCGGAATCGGCTGCTGGTTGGACTGACGCTGGTTGCCCACCACCACTGAGTAATCGGTGACCTGGAGCAGCTGCTGGGCTTCGGGGGCTTCCTGGCGTAGCGCCAGATCGTCGGGCGGCAGGAACTGACTGTGCAAGGGGGCAGCAGCCAGGGGCATGCTCAGTAGCAAGAGAAAGGGGACAATCGCACGCATGACAGGCTCCTTGAGGCGGCCTGGCACTCTAGCATGGGATGACGCCATCGCGGGGCAAGCCCCACAGAGGTTACAACAATCCCTGTGGGAGCGGGCTTGCCCCGCGATTGAGCTATTGATCAAAGCCCTTTGACGGCGAAGATACCGTTGGCGTTGCGCCAGTAGCCCTTGTAGTCCATGCCATAACCGAACACGTAACGGTCAACGCAGCTCAGGCCACAGAAATCAGCCTTGAGCTCTGCACTGGCCTTGCGATCGTGATCCTTGTCGATCAGCACGGCGGTGTGCACGGCGCGGGCACCGGCGTGCTTGCAGAAATCGATGATCGCGCTGAGGGTGTGCCCTTCGTCAAGGATGTCGTCGATGATCAACACGTCACGGTCGATGAACGAGACTTCCGGCTTGGCTTTCCAGAACAGATCGCCACCGCTGGTCTGATTGCGGTAGCGGGTGGCGTGCAGGTAAGACGACTCCAGCGGGAACTGCAGGTGCGTCAGCAGCTTGCCGGCGAAAATCAGCCCACCGTTCATCACGCAGAACACCACCGGGTTGCTTTCGGCCAGCACTTCGCTGATCTGCGCGCCAACGCGGGCAATGGCGGCCTCTACTTCGGCTTCGTTGTACAGGCAGTCAGCCTCTCGCATGACTTGACGGATATGCTCGAGATCAGCGGACATGGCGCTCTCCAGGGGGCTGCAAATGAGAAAAGCGGGCAAAGGTACGCATCCGGGGGCGTCAGATCAAGCATTTATGGACTAACGTCCAGAATGCCTATAGGACACACACGGCTGAATAGATTAATCTACCGCGGTTTTTTTGCCCGCCCCCGGAGCTTTCCCTATGCCTACCCGTGAGATCCGCCATCCGCTGATCCGTCACAAGCTCGGCCTGATGCGCCGCGCTGATATCAGCACCAAGAACTTCCGCGAACTCGCCCAGGAAGTCGGCACGCTCCTGACCTACGAGGCCACCAAAGACCTGCCACTCGAAACCTATGAGATCGAAGGCTGGTGCGGCAAGGTCCAGGTCGAGAAAATCGCCGGTAAGAAGATTACTGTAGTACCGATCCTGCGCGCCGGTATCGGCATGCTCGACGGCGTGCTCAGCCTGATTCCAGGCGCCAAGGTCAGCGCCGTGGGCGTTGCCCGCAACGAGGAAACCCTCGAAGCGCATACTTATCTGGAAAAACTCGCCCCGGAAATCGACGAGCGCCTGGCGCTGATCATCGACCCGATGCTGGCGACCGGCAACTCGATGGTCGCCACCATCGACCTGTTGAAGAAAGCCGGTTGCAAAGACATCCGCGCCATGGTCCTGGTTGCCGCCCCTGAGGGTATCGACACGGTCGAGAAGGCCCACCCGGACGTGCAGATCTACACCGCTTCGATCGATGAGCGTCTGAACGAGCACGGCTACATTATCCCGGGCCTGGGCGATGCCGGTGACAAGATCTTCGGTACCAAGCAGAAGGACGCCTGAACATGCAGGATGAGTTCAACGACCCGCTCTGGCGCCAGGTCGTCTCCGGCGCGCAGATGCTCTTTGTAGCCTTCGGCGCGCTGGTGCTGATGCCGCTGATCACCGGCCTCGACCCGAATGTCGCGCTGTTCACCGCAGGTTTGGGAACTCTGCTGTTTCAGGTAGTCACCGGCCGTCAGGTACCGGTATTCCTCGCTTCGAGTTTCGCCTTCATCACCCCGATCATTCTCGCCAAAGGCCAGTTCGGCCTGGCCGAGACCATGGGCGGGGTCATGGCGGCCGGTTTCGTCTACACCTTCCTCGGCCTGGCGGTGAAGATCAAAGGCACCGGTTTCATCGACCGCCTGCTGCCACCTGTGGTGATCGGCCCGGTGATCATCTCGATCGGTCTGGCCATGGCACCGATTGCCGCCAACATGGCGATGGGCAAGGCCGGTGATGGCACCGAACTGCTGCCCTACGGCACGGCGATGATGATCTCCATGCCTGCGCTGCTGACTACCCTGATCGTCGCCGTGTTCGGCAAGGGCATCTTCCGCCTGGTGCCGATCATCGCGGGTGTGCTGGTTGGTTTTGGTCTGTCGTTCTACTTCGGTGTGGTCGATACCGCCAAGATCGCCGCTGCACCGTGGCTGGCGCTGCCGCACTTCACTGCGCCGGCGTTCAACTGGCAGGCGATCCTGTTCATCGTGCCGGTTGCCCTGGCGCCGGCCATCGAGCATATCGGTGGGGTGATCGCGGTGGGTAGCGTGACCGGTCGAGACTACCTGAAAAAGCCCGGCCTGCACCGCACCCTGCTCGGTGACGGCATCGCCACCACCACTGCCGGCCTGTTCGGTGGCCCGCCCAACACCACCTACGCCGAAGTCACTGGCGCGGTGATGCTGACCAAGAACTACAACCCGAAGATCATGACCTGGGCGGCGATTTTCGCCATCACCCTGGCCTTCATCGGCAAGTTCGGTGCCTTGCTGCAGAGTATTCCGGTGCCGGTGATGGGCGGGATCCTCTGCTTGCTGTTCGGCTCGATTGCCGCGGTGGGCATGAACACCATGATCCGCCACAAGATCGATCTGGGCGAGGCGCGCAACCTGGTGATCGTTTCGGTGACCCTGGTGTTCGGTATCGGCGGCGTGCTGGTCGGTAGTGGTACCGGTCCGGACGATTGGGGCCTCAAAGGCATCGCCCTGTGCGCGGTGGTGGCGATTGCCCTGAACCTGCTGCTGCCTGGGAATGATGGCTGGAAGAGCAAGATAAAGGACTAAAAGCATCGCGGGGCAAGCCCGCTCCCACCGGGATTGTTG
>JBOICD010000194.1:0-6750 GCA_050739855.1 Pseudomonas sp. | reverse complement strand
GGGCCTGTGGGAGCGGGCTTGCCCCGCGATGCTTTTAAGACAAACAGTTGTGCCAGAGCCCCGGAAGTGGTTATCGTCCAGGCATCAAGGACCCGAAATGAAATCAACGCTTCCCTAAAGGCTGGTGATTTTTTAAACTATCGAGTCCGCTCGCCCATTCGGGCTGAACACCGCATTTGCTACTTGAGGAAGACCATGGCCCGCGTAACCGTTGAAGACTGCCTAGAACACGTGGATAACCGTTTTGAGCTGGTCATGCTCTCTACCAAGCGTGCCCGTCAGCTGGCCACCGGCGGCAAAGAGCCGAAAGTGGCATGGGAGAACGACAAACCTACCGTCGTTGCCCTGCGTGAAATCGCTGAAGGCATCTGCACCCCTGAATTCATCGCTGCCGAATCCATTGTCGAAGTCGAGCCTGCCTTTGCCTTCGGTAGCGAGGAAGAGGCCAACGAGGCCGTCTAAGCCTATGCCTGGTCGACGTAGTACGGCGCAGGTCCCCTTTCCTCGGCAGGAGGTAACCCTGTGCCGAGCATAGACGCCCTCGCCGATCGTCTGTCGACCTACCTCGGCGCTGACCAGGTCAACCTGGTGCGCCGAGCGTACTTCTACGCCGAACAAGCCCACGATGGCCAACGCCGTCGTAGCGGTGAAGCCTACGTCACGCATCCGCTGGCGGTGGCAAGCATCCTCGCCGACATGCACATGGACCATCAGAGCCTGATGGCGGCCATGCTCCATGACGTGATCGAAGACACCGGCATCGCCAAGGAAGCCCTCAGCTCGCAATTTGGCGAGACCGTGGCCGAACTGGTCGACGGGGTCAGCAAACTGACCCAGATGAACTTCGAAACCAAAGCCGAAGCCCAGGCGGAAAACTTCCAGAAAATGGCCATGGCCATGGCCCGGGATATCCGCGTGATCCTGGTCAAACTGGCCGACCGCCTGCACAACATGCGCACGCTTGAAGTGCTGTCAGGCGAGAAACGCCGGCGCATCGCCAAGGAAACCCTGGAAATCTACGCCCCCATCGCCAATCGCCTGGGGATGCACAGTGTGCGCGTGGAATTCGAAGACCTGGGTTTCAAGGCCATGCACCCGATGCGCTCCGCGCGCATCTACCAGGCAGTCAAGCGCGCCCGCGGCAACCGCAAGGAAATCGTCAACAAGATCGAAGAGTCGCTGGCCCACTGCCTGGCCGTCGACGGCATCGAAGGCGAAGTCAGCGGCCGGCAGAAGCACCTCTATGGCATCTACAAGAAGATGCGCGGCAAGCGCCGCGCCTTCAACGAGATCATGGATGTCTACGCGTTTCGCATCATCGTCGACAAGGTAGACACCTGCTACCGCGTGCTCGGCGCCGTGCACAACCTGTACAAGCCGCTGCCCGGACGCTTCAAGGACTACATCGCAATTCCCAAGGCCAACGGCTACCAGTCGCTGCACACCACGCTGTTCGGCATGCACGGGGTGCCTATCGAGATCCAGATTCGCACCCGCGAAATGGAAGAGATGGCCAACAACGGCATTGCCGCCCACTGGCTGTACAAATCCAGCGACGACGAACAGCCCAAGGGCACCCACGCCCGCGCCCGCCAATGGGTCAAAGGCGTGCTGGAGATGCAGCAACGTGCGGGCAACTCCCTGGAATTCATCGAAAGCGTGAAGATCGACCTGTTCCCGGACGAGGTCTACGTGTTCACGCCCAAAGGCCGCATCATGGAGCTGCCCAAAGGCTCCACGGCGGTCGACTTCGCTTACGCGGTGCACACCGACGTCGGCAACAGCTGTATCGCCTGCCGGATCAACCGACGCCTGGCGCCACTGTCCGAACCGCTGCAGAGCGGCTCGACGGTCGAGATTGTCAGCGCCCCGGGCGCGCGACCGAATCCTGCCTGGCTGAATTTCGTCGTCACCGGCAAAGCCCGCACGCATATCCGCCACGCCCTCAAGCTGCAGCGCCGCTCCGAGTCCATCAGCCTGGGCGAACGCCTGCTGAACAAAGTGCTCAATGGCTTCGACAGCGCCCTGGGCAAGATTCCCCAGGAGCGCGTCCAGGCCATGCTCAGCGAGTACCGCCTGGAGCAGCTCGAGGACATGCTCGAAGACATCGGCCTGGGCAACCGCATGGCCTATGTGGTCGCCCGCCGCTTGCTGTCCAGCGAGGGCGAGCAGCTGCCGAGCCCCGAAGGTCCGTTGGCGATCCGCGGCACCGAAGGCCTGGTGCTCAGCTATGCGAAATGCTGCACACCAATCCCGGGCGACCCGATCGTCGGCCACCTGTCGGCCGGCAAAGGCATGGTCGTGCACCTGGAGAATTGCCGAAACATCAGTGAAATCCGCCACAACCCGGAAAAATGCGTGCAGCTGTCCTGGGCCAAGGATGTCACCGGTGAGTTCAACGTCGAGCTGCGCGTCGAGCTGGAGCACCAACGCGGCCTGATCGCGCTGCTGGCCAGCAGCGTCAACGCCGCCGACGGCAACATCGAAAAAATCAGCATGGACGAGCGCGATGGTCGCATCAGCGTGGTCCAACTGGTGGTCAGCGTGCACGACCGCGTGCACCTGGCCCGCGTGATCAAGAAACTGCGTGCCCTGACCGGGGTGATCCGCATCACCCGCATGCGCACGTAGCCCAATAACAGCAAGGAGTCATCATGACCAAGACCGTCATCACCAGTGACAAGGCCCCCGCCGCCATCGGCACCTACTCCCAGGCGATCAAGGCCGGTAATACGGTGTACATGTCCGGCCAGATCCCACTGGACCCGAAAACCATGGAACTGGTCGAAGGCTTCGAAGCCCAGACCGTTCAGGTCTTCGAAAACCTCAAGGCTGTTGCTGAAGCTGCTGGCGGTTCGTTCAAGGACATCGTCAAGCTGAACATCTTCCTGACCGACCTGAGCCACTTCGCCAAGGTCAACGAGATCATGGGCAAGTACTTCGAACAGCCGTACCCAGCGCGCGCCGCCATCGGTGTTGCCGCCCTGCCACGTGGCTCGCAAGTTGAAATGGACGCGATTCTGGTCCTCGAGTAATACCCCGCGCGGCGAGCCGCCCGGCTCGCCCTCGCTCTGCCCCGGAAGGACCCCGCCATGCGCCACGCGCTTGCCCTGACCCTGGCTGCCGCACTGCTGAGCGGATGCGCCAGCCACAAGCCTGAAGACTACAACGGCATCTGGATCAACCAGAAAGCCATCGATACCGCCGCCAAAGGCGTCAGCCTGCGCCAGGCCCTGCACGACAACGGCCCGAACTTCGAATGGAAGGTCAATGTCGCCGCTGCGCAGGCCAGTTTCGACAATGGCTTTGAAATCGCCGAAGGCCAGCTCAAAGCTGGCGACAAGCAATACCAGGTGAAATTCTCCGGTAACCAGGTCGCAACCTTGATCCTGGACGGTGACGAGCTGGTGCAGAACACCAGCGATTGGGCACCGCAACAAAGCTTCGAGAAAGCCCGCACACCTGCACCTATGGGTGCTCGCACCGGCACCACGTTTGAACAGGCCCTGTACAACGCCTACCTCGGTGGCGAGTGGAAGATCGTCGAAGGCCCGGGCCAGGGCGCCCTGGTGCATTTTCGCGACAACGGCAGCGTCGAGGGCTTGCCCAACCTGGACCGCTACGCGCTGTGCCTGGCCGGTGACTGTGCCGACATGAGCGGCAACAACGACAGCCTCTGGCTGGAGCGCAATCAAAAAGGCGCGCCCTGGATCTTCAAGCGTGACGGCGATCAGCTGGAAATCCTGCGTGCCCTCAACAGCGCTCAGCCTGACGAGAAACCGCAACTGCAGCCTGGCGCTCGCCAGTGGTTGCTCGAGCGCGACTGATCAGCTGATGGACTAAGCGCGCCCTTCAAGGATGGCTGCATAGCCTTCCTTGTAGCTTGGGTACTGTGGCGACCAGCCCAGTGCCCGGGCACGGGCGTTGCTGCAACGCTTGCTGCCGGTACGGCGTACCCGATCCTGTTCCGACCACTCGGTGACGCCCATGTACTGGCGCAGCCAGGCCACCACTTCGGCCAACGGTGCCGGGGCGTCATCCACGCCGATGTAGCAATCCTCCAGCGCCTGCCCCCGGGCGTCGGCCTTGAGCAGAAAAGCCAGCAAGCCGGCGGCATCCTCGGCATGGATGCGATTGGCATACAGCGGCGGCTCTTCTGTGACCCGGTAACCCTGACGCACCTGGCTGAGCAGCCATTCCCGTCCCGGGCCGTAGATACCGGTCAGGCGTACGATAGTGGCCGGTATGCCGCTGGCCAGCGCCAGCTTTTCCGCCTCCAGCATTAGCGTACCGGTGTAGTTCTGCGGCTCGGCCACCGATGTTTCGTCAATCCACTCACCAGCCTGCTGGGCATAGACACCGCTGCTGGAAACGAACAGCAAACGCTTCGGCGCCTGTCCACGCTCAGCCAACCAGCTCAGGACATGCTTCAAGCCGTCGACATAGGCGGCTCGATAACCGGCCTCGTCATGCTGACTGGCCGCTGCGCAGTAGACCAGATAGTCCGGCGCCGCTGCTGGCCAGGTGGCCGGACACTGCGCGTCGAACAGGTCCGCAGCCACGCCCGTCACCCCGGCCGGCAGCTGGTCGACGCTGCGACGCAGGCCGCTCACCTGCCAGTTGCACGCCAGCATTTGCTTGGCCAGACGGCTACCGACATCCCCACAACCGACGATCAGAACAGAACACGCAGACATCCCGAAACTCCGCAAATCAAAGGCCCAGCCTATCCAAATAAATCGATAGGCGGCTAGCTATGATGGAAAAAAAGTAACTTTATTACTTCTGCTAACAAGAATTACTTGCAATAATGGCCGCCGAATTTTTGTTCTCGGCCTGTCTCGAGGCCTAGAAGGACAACCACCTCTTTCTTCTTCATCAGGTCCGGCCAGCATGACACGTATCCAACCTTCCGCTTCGCCAACCACGCCGCGCGTATGGCGCGCCATTGCGGCGCTGATGTTCAGCCTGGCGGTGGCCCCGGCGGCACTGGCCGATGAGCCGACCACACCTGCCGCTACCCCCGCTGCTGCCGTAGCTCCAGCCGCAGCTCCTGCGGCACCAGGCACCGAGCCAGCTGCTGCCCCGGCCGCCGCTGCCGCAGCGCCGGTTGATGGCCAGGCTGTTACCGAAGCCGAAGAAGTCGAAGCGCTGGTTGAAGACACCAGCCTGGGCATGGCCCACGACCTGTCCCCATGGGGCATGTACAAAAACGCCGACATCGTGGTCAAGATCGTCATGATCGGCCTGGCCATCGCCTCGATCATCACCTGGACCATCTGGATCGCCAAGGGCTTCGAGCTGATGGGCGCCAAGCGTCGTCTGCGCGGTGAAATCGCCCTGCTGAAAAAGTCCACCACCCTCAAGGAAGCCAGCGATGGCGCCAACAAGGAAGGCACCCTGGCCCACCTGCTGGTCCACGATGCCCTGGATGAAATGCGCCTGTCGGCCAATGCCCGCGAGAAAGAAGGCATCAAGGAGCGCGTCAGCTTCCGCCTTGAGCGTCTGGTAGCCGCCAGCGGCCGCAACATGAGCAGCGGCACCGGCGTACTGGCCACCATCGGTTCCACTGCACCGTTCGTCGGTCTGTTCGGTACCGTGTGGGGCATCATGAACAGCTTCATCGGCATCGCCAAAACCCAGACCACCAACCTGGCCGTGGTTGCTCCCGGTATCGCCGAGGCCCTGCTGGCCACCGCACTGGGTCTGGTTGCCGCAATCCCGGCGGTCGTCATCTACAACGTCTTCGCCCGCTCCATCGCCGGTTACAAGGCTCAAGTTGCGGACGCCTCGGCAGAAGTCCTGCTGCTGGTCAGCCGCGACCTGGACCACCAGCCAGGTGAACGCGCCACTGCACCTCACATGGTGAAAGTGGGGTAATCCATGGGCCTGCATCTTAACGAAGGTGGCGACGACCTCGCCGAGAACCACGAAATCAACGTCACGCCGTTCATTGACGTGATGCTGGTCCTGCTGATCATCTTCATGGTGGCAGCGCCTCTGGCAACCGTCGACATCAAGGTTGACCTGCCCGCCTCGACTGCCAAACCGGCACCGAGGCCGGAGAAGCCGGTGTTCCTCAGCGTCAAGGCCGACCAGAACGTCTATGTCGGCGAAGAGCAGGTCCAGCGCGACCAGCTCGGCGCGGTACTCGACGCCAAGACCAAAGGCGACAAGGACACCACGATCTTCTTCCAGGCCGACAAAGGCGTGGATTACGGCGATCTGATGGACGTGATGAATTCGCTGCGCGCGGCCGGTTACCTGAAAGTCGGTCTGGTCGGGCTTGAGACGGCAGCCAAGAAATGATCAAGACGCGGCATAAGTTCGCGCGTTACGGCACTAGTCTGGCGATTGTGTTGGGTATCCATGCTGTCGCCGTGCTGCTGACGCTCAATTGGTCGGTACCCCAAGCGATCGAGTTGCCGCCTGCGGCGATGATGATCGAGATGGCCCCGATGCCCGTACCGGCGCCTCCACCGCCGCCCAAGGTAGTGACCCCGCCACAGCCGCCAGCGCCGGTTGAAGAACTGCCGCTGCCGAAACTGGCCGAGGCACCGAAACCGAAAATCGCCATCGCCAAGCAGGTCAAGCCGAAGGCTAAACCACAGCCGCCCAAGCCTGAAAAAAAGCCTGAGCCGCCGCAAGACAAACCTACTGACGAGCAAGTGGTCGATACGCCGCCAAGCAACGCGCCTGCGCAGAAATCCGCAGCGCCGGCACCGAGCATCGCCACCAACAGCAATGCCC
>JBOICD010000193.1:0-6769 GCA_050739855.1 Pseudomonas sp. | reverse complement strand
GGCTTGCCCCGCGATGCGATACAACTGACAGCTCGCAATCGCGGGGCAAGCCCGCTCCCACAGGGGGTGTTGCCATCAACGCAGGTCGAGCACGTCCTGCATGTCGTACAAGCCAGGCTCGCGCCCGTCCAGCCACAGGGCGGCACGTACCGCACCCTTGGCAAAGGTCATGCGACTGGAAGCCTTGTGAGTGATCTCCAGGCGCTCACCGTCAGTAGCGAACAGCACGGTGTGATCACCGACCACGTCGCCAGCACGTACAGTGGCGAAACCAATGGTCTGGCGATCACGCGCACCGGTCTGGCCTTCACGGCCATACACCGCCACTTCCTGCAGATCACGCCCCAGTGCATTGGCGACGACTTCACCCATGCGCAGCGCGGTACCCGATGGCGCATCGACCTTGTGCCGGTGGTGAGCCTCGATGATTTCGATGTCGACATCATCACCCAACACCCGCGCAGCCATGTCCAGCAGCTTCAGGCTGAGGTTGACACCCACACTGAAGTTGGCCGCGAAGACGATCGGAATGTCTTTACCCGCCTCGGCCAACAACTGCTTCTCTTCGACACTGAAACCGGTAGTGCCGATGATCATGGCCTTGCCCGCCTTACGGCAGAACGCCAGGTTCTTCAGGGTCACCGACGGGTGAGTGAAATCGATCAGCACGTCGAACTCATCGGCAACCTTGGCCAGATCGTCAGACAGCAGCACGCCGATCCGACCCAGCGCCGCCAGCTCACCGGCATCGGCCCCGACCAGCGAACTGTCCGGACGATCAATCGCTGCAGTCAGCCCCGCACCCGGAGCCTGCTGTACCGCTTCGATCAGGGTCTTGCCCATGCGCCCTGCCGCACCCATTACCGCTATACGTCGCATGCCCTATTCCTTCTTACAAGTCGCCGAAGAAGCGCTTTACGCCTTCGAACCAGCCATTGGCTTTCGGCGAATGGGAACTGTCGCCTTCCAGCGAATCGCGCAACTCTTCGAGCAGCTCACGCTGGCGACGGCTGAGGTTGACCGGTGTTTCGACCGCGACGCGGCACATCAGGTCGCCAGCGCCACCACCACGAACCGGCGCCACACCCTTACCACGCAAACGGAACTGCTTGCCGGTCTGGGTACCTTCCGGGATCTTCAGCTTGACCCGACCATCGAGGGTCGGCACTTCCAGCTCACCACCCAGGGCGGCATCGGTGTAGCTGATCGGTACTTCGCAGTACAGGTGCTTGCCGTCACGCTGGAAGATCGAGTGCTCACGCACGTTGATCACAACGTACAGATCACCGGTCGGACCACCGTGAGAACCAGCTTCACCCTCACCGGACAGACGAATGCGATCGCCCGTATCCACGCCGGCCGGCACCTTGACCGAAAGGGTCTTGTACTCTTCGACACGACCTTCGCCGTGGCAGGAACCGCACGGATCAGTAATGATTTTGCCCTGGCCATGGCAACGCGGGCAGGTCTGCTGGACCGAAAAGAAGCCCTGCTGCATGCGCACCTGACCAATACCACCGCAAGTCGGGCAGGTCGAAGGCGATGAGCCCTTCTTGGCGCCGGAGCCATCACACGGCTCGCAGTTGACCAGTGTCGGCACACGGATATTGACCGTGGTACCACGCACCGCTTCTTCCAGATTCAGCTCCAGGGTGTAGCGCAGGTCGCTGCCACGCTGAGCACCACCACGCGAGCCACCACGGCCACCGCCGAAGAAGTCGCTGAACACGTCACCGAAAATATCGGAGAAGTTCGCGCCACCAAAGCCGGCACCGCCGCCACCCATGCTCGGATCGACACCGGCATGACCGTACTGATCATAGGCGGCGCGCTTGCCGGCATCGGAGAGCACTTCGTAAGCCTCGTTGGCTTCCTTGAATTTCTCTTCCGACTCTTTGTCATCAGGGTTACGGTCCGGGTGATGCTTCATCGCCAGGCGGCGATAGGCCTTCTTCAGGTCCGCTTCACTGGAGCCGCGCTCAACTCCCAGAACTTCGTAATAGTCACGCTTTGCCATAAGTCTTTGCACTCTTGAGGACGTTCGGCAAACCTCTGCGCATTCCGCGCTGTGCCGCCAGCAGCTGCCCCACCCCCTCCAGGAGGCCTGACAGATGCTGTAAAAATTCGGGTATTGCAGACACGCCAACGCGGGAGCAAGCCCCCGCGCGGCGACATCCTACCAGCCAACCACTAGAAAGCAGTCAACCGGCCGACAACCTGTAGCAATTACTTGTTTTCTTTGACTTCTTCGAACTCAGCATCAACGACGTCGTCGTGCTTGGCTTCTTCAGCCTGCTGCGCGCCAGCTTGTGGCTGCTCGGCCTGCTGCTCGGCGTACATCTTCTGAGCAACTGGAGCCGAGACTTTCGACAGCTCTTCGACCTTGGCGTCAATGGCAGCCTTGTCGTCGCCTTTGATAGCGGCTTCCAGGGCAACCAGGGCAGCTTCGATCGCAGTCTTCTCTTCGGCAGTGACCTTGTCACCAGCGTCAGCGACCATCTTGCGAGTCGAGTGAACCAGTGCATCACCCTGGTTGCGGGCAGCGGCCAGCTCTTCGAACTTGCGGTCTTCTTCCGAGTTCGCTTCGGCGTCGCGGATCATCTGCTGAATTTCTTCATCAGACAGACCGGAGTTGGCCTTGATCACGATCGACTGGGTCTTGCCAGTAGCCTTGTCTTTGGCGCCTACGTGCAGGATGCCGTTGGCGTCGATGTCGAAGGTTACTTCGATCTGTGGCACGCCACGTGGTGCTGGTGGAATCTCGGCCAGGTCGAACTTGCCCAGGGACTTGTTCTGCGCAGCCTGCTTACGCTCACCCTGCAGCACGTGAATGGTCACGGCGCTCTGGTTGTCATCGGCAGTCGAGAACACCTGCGACTTTTTGGTCGGGATAGTGGTGTTCTTCTCGATCAGCGCGGTCATCACGCCACCCATGGTTTCGATACCCAGGGTCAGCGGGCTGACGTCCAGCAGCAGTACGTCCTTGACGTCACCGGCCAGTACCGCACCCTGGATAGCAGCACCCATGGCAACGGCTTCGTCAGGGTTGACGTCTTTACGTGCTTCTTTACCGAAGAAATCGGTAACGGCTTTCTGTACCAGTGGCATACGGGTCTGACCGCCGACCAGGATCACGTCGTCGATCTTGCTGACGTCGATACCGGCGTCTTTCATCGCGATGCGGCAAGGCTCGATGGTGCGCTGAACCAGGTCTTCAACCAGCGACTCCAGCTTGGCGCGGGAGATTTTCACGTTCAGGTGCTTAGGACCGGTGGCATCTGCAGTGATGTATGGCAGGTTGACGTCGGTCTGCTGGCTCGAGGACAGCTCGATCTTGGCTTTTTCAGCGGCTTCTTTCAGGCGCTGCATGGCCAGCGGGTCACCTTTGAGGTTCATGCCGCTTTCTTTCTTGAACTCGTCGACGAGGTAGTCGATCAGGCGAATGTCGAAGTCCTCACCACCGAGGAAAGTGTCACCGTTGGTGGCCAATACTTCGAACTGGTGCTCGCCATCGACTTCGGCGATTTCGATCACCGAAACGTCGAAGGTACCACCACCCAGGTCGTAAACGATCACGGTGTGATCGCCTTTAGCCTTGTCCATACCGTAAGCCAGAGCAGCTGCGGTTGGTTCGTTGATGATACGTTTGACGTCCAGACCGGCGATGCGACCGGCATCCTTGGTGGCCTGACGCTGGCTGTCGTTGAAGTAGGCCGGAACGGTGATGACCGCTTCGGTGACTGGCTCGCCGAGGTAGTCTTCGGCGGTTTTCTTCATCTTTTTCAGGATTTCAGCCGAGATCTGTGGCGGTGCCATTTTCTGGCTGTTGACTTCAACCCAGGCGTCGTTATTGTCAGCCTTGACGATCTTGTACGGAACCATCTGGATGTCTTTCTGCACGACGTCTTCGTCGAAACGACGGCCGATCAGACGCTTTACCGCGTACAGGGTGTTGTGCGGGTTGGTCACCGCCTGACGCTTGGCCGACTGGCCAACCAGGATCTCGCCATCGTTGGCGTAAGCGATGATCGACGGCGTGGTGCGCGCGCCTTCAGCGTTCTCGATAACCTTGACGTTGCCGTTTTCCAGAATGGAGACGCAGGAGTTGGTGGTCCCCAGGTCAATACCGATGATTTTACCCATGTTAACTCTCCCGAAACTTGAATTTGGTTGCCGCAGCAGTGGTGGCTACCTGCGGTAATACTTGAATGCTTGACACCTAGATGGGGGCGCCCGGAACGATTTCAAGCCTGCTCGTCAATCGACGGCGAAACCGCTGCCGGAGCCTTGCTGACCACGACCATGGCCGGGCGCAGCAGGCGACCGTTGAGCTGGTAGCCCTTCTGGAACACCTTGAGCACGCTATTGGGCTCGACCTCGGCACTTTCCTGCATGGCCATGGCCTGGTGGTGCTCGGCATTGAAGGGTTCGCCGTGCGGGTCAATCGCCTCGAGGTTGTAGCGCTTGAGGGTGTCGTGGAACATCTTCAGGGTCAGCTCGATGCCTTCACGCATCGGGCGAATGCTCTCGTCGTCGGGGCTGGACAATTCCAGGCCACGCTCGAGGCTGTCGATGACCGGCAGCAGGTCAGCGGCGAATTTTTCCAGGGCGAACTTGTGCGCCTTTTCTACGTCCTGCTCGGCACGGCGGCGCACGTTCTGCAGGTCGGCGGCGGTGCGCAGGGATTGATCCTGGGCCGCCGCCAGCTGCTCTTCGAGCACCTGCACGCGGGCGCTCAGGTCTTGGTCGCCAGTCGCTTCGGCGTTCAGATTCTGTTCATCCAGCTGTTCGTCAGCCATAAAATCTCTCCTCTCGAATAAGGTCTGCGAGCATTACTCGCGCGTCTGCCGCCTATATGGGGTCGCAAAACCCAGGTTCAAGGGCTACGAAGCAGCTCACGTGCATTCGCTCATAACCCGCCGCAATCAGAACCACGCCCTGATAACCAAATTGAACTAAACAGCAGCATTGTCAGCGGATTTGAAAACACTGTATAAATAACCAGACTTAACGCCTGGGAGCCGCCCCAATGCTGGTGCACCTGTCCGTACACAACTATGCCATCGTCGAACACCTGGACCTCGAGCTCGCCTGCGGGATGAGCGTCATCACCGGTGAAACCGGGGCCGGCAAATCGATCATGCTCGACGCTCTGGGCCTGACCCTGGGCGATCGTGCCGACAGTGGCGTGGTGCGCCCTGGCGCCGACAAGGCCGACATCCTCGCCACCTTCGACCTGGCAGACATCCCCGAGGCCCGTACCTGGCTGGCTGAACGCGACCTGGACAACGATGGCCCGTGCATCCTGCGCCGGGTGATCACCGCCGAAGGCCGCAGCCGCGGCTACATCAACGGCACGCCATGCCCACTCGGTGACCTCAAGGCCCTCGGCGAGCTGCTGATTGATATCCACAGCCAGCACGAGCACCAATCGCTGCTGAAGTCCGATACCCACCGCCGCCTGCTCGACGAGTACGCGGGTGCCACCGACCTGGCCCGCCAGGTGCAACTGGCCGCTCAACGCTGGCGCCAGACCCGCCAGGAGCTGGAGCACCTGTCCAACTCCGGCGACGAACAGCGGGCGCAACATCAATTGCTCAGCTACCAGCTCGAAGAACTCGACAACCTCGGCCTGGGCGAGGATGAACTGGAGCAGCTGGAGCAGGAACACAAGAACCTGACCAACGCCGAAGCACTCTTTGGCATTTGCCGCCAGGTGATCGATCACTGCAGCGAAAACGACTCAGGGAACGTACTCAACGCCCTGACTGCCAGCCTCAATCGCCTGACCGCGGTACAGAATGCGCCGAAAGCACTGGGCGAAGCCGCCAACATGATCGCCAGCGCACAGATCCAGGTCGAAGAGGCAGTCGGCGAGCTAAACCGCTTCCTTGATCACTTCGATGCCGACCCCGCGCGCCTGCAGCAACTCGAAGAACGTCTCGACAGCATCTATACCCTCGCCCGCAAGCACCGCGTGCACCCGACCGGACTGGCGAACCTGCAACAGCGGCTGATGGAAGAACTCGAAGGCCTGAATGCCAATGACGAGTCCATCGAGCGTCTTGGCGACGAGCTGGCTGCCTTTGCCCGCCATTACCAGGACAAAGCCGGCGAACTGAGCACCTTGCGCGTCCAGGCTGCCAACCAGCTGGCTGGCGCGGTCGAGCAGGAAATCCAGCGCCTGGGCATGCCCGGTGGCCGTTTCAGCATCGAGCTGCACGCTAATGGCAGCGACGAGCTGTCGCCCCACGGCCTGGAGCAGGTGGAGCTACTGGTCAGCGCCAACCCCGGCCAACCGCTCAAGGGGCTGGCCAAAGTCGCCTCAGGGGGGGAGCTGTCACGGATCAGCTTGGCCATCCAGGTGATCACCGCGCAAACCTCGCGCATCCCGACCCTGGTCTTCGACGAAGTCGATGTCGGGATTGGCGGCCCGACCGCAGAGATTGTCGGTCAATTGTTGCGACGCCTGGGTGAGCGCGGCCAGGTACTGACCGTGACCCACCTGCCCCAGGTGGCAGCTCAAGGCCATCATCACCTGTTTGTCCACAAGGTGCGCAACAGCGATGCCACGCATACCGCCGTGGCCAACCTGGGCAAGCGCGAACGGGTTGAAGAAGTGGCGCGGATGCTCGGCGGTATCGACCTGACCAAGGAGTCCCTGGCCCACGCCCGCAAGATGGTGGTCACCAGCAAGGCCTGATACCCGCACCAGAAAGCACAAAGGCGACCCCTGGGTCGCCTTTGATGCAGTGCAGCAAGAGGTGTT
>JBOICD010000192.1:0-6780 GCA_050739855.1 Pseudomonas sp. | reverse complement strand
GTCTGTGGGAGCGGGCTTGCCCCGCGATTGATCTCTGCCTACATCAATGGAACGGGAAGATGTAGTTCATCCAGGCCGCCATGCGCAGGAGGATCTTGCGCATCGTGCCGATATGCTCGAAATGCTTGCTATAGACGGCCGCCTGACCGTAGGCCCCGCCCGGCATCTGCGCACTGTACTTGGCGTACTCAGGGTCAGTGATTTCGATGATCACCGGTACCCGCCCGGCCGGCGGTGATCCGGTGTAGCCGATCAAGGTGCCGGATGGCTGTACCTGACCTTCGGCAATCACCGTAATCACGTTCTTCACCCGCCCCTTGAACACCTTGCCGGGAATACCGTCAAAAGCGACCTCGGCCTCATCCCCGGCCACCAGGCGCAACAAACTGTTCTGGCGCATCCAGGCGGCGAAATAGTGACCTTCTTCGGGAATGAAGACCATCGACGGCCGCAGCGGCAACTTGCTCGCCATCATGCCGGGGCGCAGCGAAACATGGGTGACGAAGCCTTTGCTGGGGGCACGTACTACGGTGTTGTCCAGCTCGAACTGGGCGTTGTCGATCTGCGCCTGCAGATCGTCCACCCGGGCAATCGCTGCTTCCTGCTCGCGACGCGTACCGAAATTGCGCTTGATCAGCTCGTTGATCCGGTACAGGTCACCCTTTGCCGCCAGATGCTGGGCCTTGAGCGATTTAAGCTTGTACTCAAAGGGTGCCGGGTCTATGCGGAACAGGACATCGCCCGCCTTCAACGACTCGTTGCCCTGCACCGGCACGTCAATCACCTTACCGGTGACCACCGGAATCACCGGCACCGAGACGAAATAGGTACGTGCCACCTCTGAATAAGGATGGTTGTAGTTCATGGTGAAGATCAGCGAACCAATCAATATCACCCCGCCCAGTACAGCGGTGGGTACAGTCCATTTATTCAGCGGAATGCGAAACAGCTTGAAGATGGCAATACAGATGGCGGCGTAGGTAAGGATCAGTAACAGGTCCATGGCTTAGACCCCTCCACCGGAATCAAGTCGCGCATCGCCCGGCTTGGCCTGGTTTGCCTCCAGATGGGCCACCCGCTGCTGCAATTCGAACACCTGGCGCTCGAGGTCGCCTATTGGAGTTTTGTCGCCCAATCCGGCAATACCCCATCCACGATCCTCGCGGTAGAGCATCGCCCAGATCCACAGGAACGGCCACAGCGCGTGCAGGGTGAACAGGCTGACCCAACCGGTGGCATGGATCGCATCCTGATGCGGGTGATTGCGATGAACCGCGATTTCATAGGGGATGTCATGGAGGACGATGATGCCGTAGAACAGCACCAGCCCGGCAAAGATCAACACCCCTAGTGCAAAGTAATCAAGCATGGCTGCTCCGATAAGCGAAATAGCGAGATGTAGTCGTTAAAGTCTAATCAAACATTGCTGTTTCACTGCGAATTTCATCAGTGCCAGCACCCGGGATACTGCGGCGGGACTCAAGCAGCGTGACGAAACTCGATAGGCTCTGGGACACGGTGCCGCGCCGCCAGACCAGCCAGGTATTGAGGTAACGAAAGTCATCGGACAACGGCCAGACGCTCACCGTTGCGCAGCCTGGCATGCTCTGCAGCATGCTGCGCGGCATCAACGCCAGGCCGGCGCCAGCACTGACGCAGGCGAGCATGCCGTGATAGGACTCGATCTCGAAGATCTTGCCCGGTACCGCGCCATCGGTATTGAACCAACGCTCAAAGTGATGACGGTAAGAGCAGTTCGACCTGAAGGCATAGATGTTTTCGCCGTTGACATCCTGGGCGCGATTGATCGGCCCATGGTTCAGCGGCGCAATCAGCACCATCTCTTCCTCAAACACCGGTACCCCGTCCAGCGCCGGATGCAGCACTGGGCCGTCGACAAATGCCGCAACCAGCCGCCCGGACAGCACGCCATCGATCATCGCCCCGGACGGTCCGGTGGAAAGGTCCAGTTCGACCTTGCTGTATTGCTGGTTGTAGGCGGCGAGCAAGGCCGGGATACGCACGGCTGCAGTGCTCTCCAGCGACCCCAGGGAAAATGGCCCGCGTGGCTCCTCACCGGCCACGGTCAAACGTGCTTCTTCGACCAGGCCAAGGATGCGCCAGGTGTAATCGAGGAAGGTCCAGCCCGCCGGTGACAGGCGCAGGCGGCTCTTTTCGCGGATGAACAACTCGACCCCAAGATCGGTTTCCAGTTGCTTGATCCGCGTCGTCAGATTCGAAGGCACGCGGTGCATATGCTGAGCGGCAACGCTGATACTGCCGTGCTCAGCCACCGCCCTGAATATTTCCAGCTGAACCAGGTCCATATCATTCTCCAATTGTGAACGAAATGATCATTATTATTCAGTTTTCAAAACACGAATAGCCCACTACGCTGGCGTCGTTCCCTCATTTTTGCAGGACAGTGCCATGACCGCGTTCTCCAGCCATACCCATGCCGTGTCGATCAATCCCGCCAACGGCGAAGCCATTGGTCACTACCCTTACCAGTCCGAGGCAGACCTCGATGCAGCGCTGACCCGGGCTGCAGGCGGTTTCGCGCACTGGCGGCGTACCCCCGTGCCCGAGCGCGCCCGGCTGATTCTCGCCCTGGCCAGCGCCATCCGTGACAATGCTGCGGCCATGGCGCGGATGATCACCGTGGAAATGGGCAAGCCGCTGGCCCAGGCCCGTGGCGAAGTGGAGAAATGCGCGCAACTGTGCGAGTGGTACGCCGCCCAGGGCCCGGGCATGCTCAGTGCCGAATCGACCCTGGTGGAAAACGGCAAAGCGCGCATCGAATACCGGCCACTGGGCCCGATCCTGGCGGTAATGCCGTGGAACTTCCCGGTCTGGCAGGTGCTGCGTGGCGCCGTACCGGCACTGATCGCCGGCAACACCTATGTCCTCAAGCACGCGCCGAACGTGATGGGCAGCGCCTACCTGTTGCTTGATGTAATCAAGCAGGCCGGTCTGCCTGAGGGAGTGTTCGAAGTCATCAACGTCACCCCGGACGGTGTTTCCCAGGCCATCAAGGACCCGCGCATCGCCGCCGTGACCCTGACCGGCAGCGTGCGCGCCGGCATGGCCATCGGTGCCCAGGCCGGTGCCGCGCTGAAAAAATGCGTGCTGGAGCTGGGCGGTTCCGATCCGTTCATCGTGCTTAACGACGCCAATCTCGATGAAGCGGTCAAGGCCGCGGTAATCGGCCGCTACGCCAATACCGGCCAGGTCTGCGCTGCGGCCAAGCGCCTGATCGTCGAACAAGGCGTGGTCGAAGCCTTTACCGAGAAGTTCGTCGCAGCCACCCGCCAGCTGGTCATGGGCGATCCGCTGTCGGAGCAAACCTACCTGGGCCCGATGGCCCGTTTCGACCTGCGCGACGAGCTCGATGAACAGGTCCAGGCCACCCTGGCCGAAGGCGCGACCCTGCTGCTGGGCGGGCACAAGGCCGAAGGCGCGGGCAACTTCTACGCGCCGACCGTGCTGGCCGATGTAACCGACCAGATGACCTCGTTCCGCCAGGAGCTGTTCGGCCCGGTGGCCTCGATCATCACCGCCCGCGACGCCCGCCACGCCCTGGAACTGGCCAACGACAGCGAATTCGGCCTGGCCTCGACGATTTACACCCAGGACCTGGAACTGGCTGCCCAGCTCACCGAAGAACTCGACACTGGCGGCGTGTTCATCAACGGCTACTGCGCCAGCGACCCGCGCGTCACCTTCGGCGGGGTCAAGAAGAGTGGTTTCGGCCGTGAACTCTCGCACTTCGGCGTGCGTGAGTTCTGCAACGCCCAGACCGTCTGGCTGGACCGCCGCGCCTGAGTGACCAGTGGTCAGGTCGCGTTGACGCTGGCTGCGCAGGCAATGGGCTAAACTCAAGCTCGGGGCCTGGCAATGCAACGCGACCGGAGGTGCACCATGAGCCAGTACCAACGCCTGTTCCTGATGGTCGGCGACGACATGCGCCACACCCCGGCACTGGAGCGCGCCGCCGCCCTGGCCCACGCTACCGGTGCCACCCTGCATATTTGCGCGATTGTCGAGGAGCTCGACACCCTCGGCCTGCTCAGCGGCGACGAACACCGCAACCAGACCCGCGTAGAAGACAGCCGCCAGTGGCTCGCCGATGAAGCCACGTTGCTGCATGAAAGCGGTATCCGGGTCAGCACTGAGGTGGTCCTGACCCGAGATCTGCTGGGCGCGACCCTGGACCAGGTGGCGGAGATCGAGCCGGACCTGCTGATCAAGGATGTGCTGCACGAGCCCGCCTACAAGCGCCTGCTGTTCACCCCGCTGGATTGGCAACTGCTGCGCGAGTGCCCGTGTCCGGTACACCTCGTCTCGGCAGTGCACTGCCCGCTGCCGCGTGTTGTGGTGGCCGCCGTCGACCCGACCCACCCCGAACATCCTCACAACGACCTTAACCAGACCGTGATCGAGGCCGCTGCCAGCCTCGCCCGCCAGTGCAACGCCGAGTTGCACCTGTTGCATGTGTGTGACAACGCCCAGACTCACATCGCCGATTTCGGTGCCGGCGCGGTGACCATGCCTGGTTTCGGCAGTGATGTGCGCAAGTCGATCCACAAAGCCTTCGAACACCTGGCCAAACTTCACAACGTACCAGCGGAACGTCAGCACTTCCTGTCGGCACCGATTACCCGCAGCATCGCCGACTTTGTCGCCCACAACCGTACCGACGTGCTGGTGATGGGCAATCATCCGCGCAAACTGCTGGAGCGCCTGACCGGCAGCACCACCGAGCATGTCATCGATCACAACCTGTGCAATGTCCTGGCGGTCAAGGCCGTGGCCTGAGTGTCAGTCGTAATCGGCTTCGGCATGCTCGCCGAGCAGGCGGCGCTGGCGCGCAGTTGCAGCGGCGAGCACCAGCGGGTTGAACTGCCAGTGCAGGTAAGGTGAGAACTTCTGCGCGACCATGCGCCGGCCATAGTGCACTTGCAGCATCGAGCGCGTGCGATCAGCACTGCGGTTGTCGCTGCCGCCGTGCCAGAGTTCGCTGCGAAACATCAGCGCATCGCCTGCCCGGCAGAGGATGCTCTGCGCTGACTGTCCCTGCCACTGCTGCTCACCCGGCGCAGGCTTGCGCCCTGCCCTGTGGCTGCCCGGCAGCACGCGGGTCGGGCACAGCTCGGCGTCGATATCGTCCAGGTAGAACTGCACGGTACAGATCTGCATGGGCAGCTCGAAGGTGGGATCGGCCAACAGGGCCGGCGGCAACTCCATCACCAGATAATCCAGATGCAACGGCATGCCCTGATAGCCGGGATGGCTGCGCCAGGCGGTCTGGCCGATGATGTGGCAATCCTCACCCAGCGCCGCCTCGGCCAGTTCGATGACCCCCGGCAGGTCGAGATAGGCCAGCCACAACGGGTCGCGGTTGAACACGCATTTGTAGTGTTCCAGCAGACCGTTGTAGTCCCAGTGCTGGGGCACAAGGCTACTGATCGCCGCTTGCAACTGGGCGACCTGCGAGGGCGCCAGCACCCCGGGCAACAGCAGGAAACCGTCCCGCTGCAGAGCACTCAGACCCAGGCTCAGCAAGGGTTGATCGTCCATGCCAGCCCCTTACTCAGGCCAGTGCAGGTTGACCTTGACCGGGGCGGTGCCGTCGATCAGCACCTGCTGGCGCAACTGTTGGCCATTCACGCTGGCAGCCACCTGGTAATGACCGGCCGGGACCTTGGCGTAGAGCATCGGCCCGATGTCCTGCAGGGTCAGCACTGGCTGGCCGTTGGCGGATTCGATGCGCAGTTCGGCACCGCTCTGGTACTTGTTTTCCGGCCCGGACGACAGGGTGATTTGCAGGTTGTAGCCGCGTGTCTGTTGCAGGGCGCGGGACTCATCGATGCCAATGCCACCCTCCAGATAGCTGATGCCATTCTGCTCCTTGGGCTGCAAGTGCACCGCCGACATATCGATGGGCTCTTCAGCACTCGGTTGTCCACCGACTGCCGGTACCACGCAGGATAGGGCCAGCGCCAGGGCGAGGCCATTCAGAAAGCTGTTCTGGTTACGGTTCATGGTGAGACCTCCAAACAGTATCTGGCCCCCCTATTATCCCGTGCAATCCACAGTCGCGGCCCTGTGCCTGACACGCGGCTCAGCCCTCGCGCAACCAGTCGATAAAACGCGCAAAAAGTTCCGATTGAGAGTTGATTTGCAGTTTCTGGTAGAGATTCTTGCGGTGCATGCGCACGGTTTCCGGGGAGATACCCAGCTCGCTGGCCGTGGACTTGGCCGAGTGACCGCGCAGGATCATGTGCGCCACTTCACGCTCGCGATCGGTCAGCACCTGGCAGCCAAAACTGTCGAACGCTGCCTGGAGACTGTTGTGCCCGCCAGCATTGCCGGTTTGCGCCAGGCCATGACGGGCGAAGCGCGCCAGCAGCTCGCGAACCATCGGCTCGACGGCGCGCAACAGATGGACCTGCTCGCAGCTCAGGCGCGAACCGCTGCAGCCCTGGAACAGGCTCAGGGAAATCTTCCGCGCATCGCCGATATCGGCGATGAAATAGCTGTCTTCACTGCAGCCGGTGCCCAGGTAATAGGTCTTGTAATAGTCACTGTCGAAGAAGTGGTCCGGGGCGATGTCTTCAAGGTGGTAAAAACCCTCGGCCAGGCCGCTCTCCACCGCCAGGCAGAAGGGATCGAGCAGGTAACCCGCGGCGAAGTAACGGTTGAGGATGGCGTCGCGGTGCTGCTCGGGAATGCCCTGCTGGTACAGCAACTGAGGCGCCTGGCCCTGGCACTCGAGGC
>JBOICD010000191.1:0-6786 GCA_050739855.1 Pseudomonas sp. | reverse complement strand
GCGTTACTTCGCCTTGTACGGCGGGCCGCTGTTCGAGGCGGGAGTCGAAGAGTTGCTGCAGAACATCCCGGCGCTCCCGCCTGGGTGAGATGAAGGTGCATTAAGCGTTGTTGACGTTCCCGTTCACCGGCCTTGGTACGAGGGAGCAGTCCGTATCCTCAGGGGGCGGTGTATCCGCACGAAACTGGAGATTGCCATGACCATCTGCAACGATCTGGATACTGAAAAAAAGCAAACCACAGCCGAGGCTTCGGAAACCACTGGGCACAATCCAGTCCTGGACGGTTCGTTTCCTGATGGCAGCATTGCGATGCGCGACAGGAACAGTAGGACATCCTCCTGGCACAGTGAGGACTGGCAATTCACACACTATGCACCGCCCGGCGAAAGCACCTACGTGGGGCTGTGGAAAAAACAGCGAATTTGGCAGGACATCGTTCTCCCCGTGCAGGCAAATGGCGCCGCTGAGGGCCGTCCCGACTATTGGCTGAGCTGTGAATATGATGCCACCATTTTTGACGAGTGCACCCTTAGTGTTTACCGTCTCGATGGCGAGGAGGAGAAAGAGTCACTCTACCAGCAACCCATGAGAGGCCAACCCCTGCCCCCGGGCGAAGATGAAGATTATGTCTACCCAGGGCAAGTACCAGCCAAGGTCGACCCGACCTGGCACACCCTGACCTCAACGCGAATCGCGGTGCCGGCCAACGCCGAACGCATCCGCGTGGTGTTCGAGACCCCGGACGCGATAGGCGGCAGCTATTTGTACCTCAGGAGTACGCTTTCGCTGGTGCGCCTGCCGGCGTTCAGTAGCAACAGCGAGGTGCGTCTGGTCGTGGACCCGGAAGGTGCCAACCTAAACCAGTCCACACAGCCTTTCATGCTGTGCCACGGTGCCGCACATAGCCTGCAGGTGAAAGCGCCAGCTGGCGATGCCTGGCTGGAGCAAAAGCTCAGCCTGCTTTGGTTGAACACGGATGGCCGGTTACCGGTTGAGTACGGTTTGACTACGGTCCCGGAGTTTAACCTGGACGACGGTGATCAGGAGGATCGCTACCAGCCATTATCAGCCGAGACCGGGGCAAACTGGGTACTGACCGCAGCGGGTACCGCCAACACGCCGTCCGGTGATGTGTTGCTCGGGTTGGGCAGCTACTGGCAAGCGCAAAAGCATTCGCTCCAGGCACAAGTGGGCGACTTCCGTTTCGATGTCACCACCGTGAGTTGGGATGGCGTTGTCCCGACTATCGACCTGGGCAACAGTACCGTGCTGACTGCCACGCTGAAGAGCCCATTTGATGACAGCCGGGTTGTACGCGAAAAAGAAGTGGTGTGGCTACTTAACGATAAGGAGTACCGCCGTGTACCAACAGGCGCGAACGGCAAGTCGGTGCTGGAATACAAGCCCAGGTCGGGTGAGGAGGGTGCCGATAACCGGGTGAAATTCACCGCTGTGTGCGCAGACGCGTTTGGGCAAGAAACCAGGAAAGAGCAAACAATTTCGGTGTTTGCTGGCAACCCCTGGCCTAAGGAGCTGGACATACTGCTCAACGGGCGTCCCATTACTGAGTTCAATGTGCCAAGTTTGCACCTGACCAGTGAAGGACCGCATACGTTGACTCTTAAACCAAAAAATAAGGAAAGCTACTTTAACGGCAAACCGATTACGTTACAGTGGCCGGGGACTGAATCACCACCCTTAGACATTACTTTTACCCCTACTGCTGCACAGACAATGGCCGAAGAGGGCATCAGCTGGACCATTACTGGGGGTAGTAAAAAAGGCTTGTTTACGTTGGAAACTGTTGAGGCTGGTTTGTCCGTACCGTTTTCACTCAAAGGCATGCAGGTGTCGGGCAACCTGGCTGACGAGATTCAAGTGACATTGGATGGTAAGGCGTTGTCAATGCCAGCGATGTTCTACTATCCCGCAGAGCAAAGAATAAACATCGTGCCGAACTCTGATAGCCCGTTGCGGGATGCCGGGCTTGATTGCTGGATGAGTTTTATCCCGGACAGTCTGGGCGAGGAGGGTATGCCCACTTGGCCGGTATACAACAATAGATACCCGCTCCGTCCCGATGGTTTGAGTTGGACAACCCGTCAAGGTCATACTAGCGGCACGTTCAAACTGGCAATCAACGTCGATAGTTTCCCGGAGCCGTTGAGGGTGGAGGGTGTATTGTTATCTTCTAACCTGAAAGACGAAGTTGATTTCTACTTGGACGGTCACCCTTGGAGCAATACGCATGTGTTCAGGCGGGGCACGCCCGCAGTATTGACTGTTGTGCCGAAAGAGGAAAGTCCACTACGAGACGTGAGGTTCGATGGCTGGATTGAAGGTAGAGACGCCGAGGTCCCCGAGAGCAGTGTGAGCGTTTCACCGAGCTATCGCGTCAAACAGCCGTCTACGGTCGAAGGGTGGAGCTGGACGCTGACCGGAGGGGATGACAGCGGTCTGTTTGGATTGGAATTTCATCTGGACCGCGAGCTACTCCAGCCTCTGAGACTGCCTAGCCTGGTACTGCTGTCTACGGACCTTCGTGATGATGCCATAGTGCTTCGGGGAAACACCGAGATTCACGAGAAGCCTGTTCTATATTTCAAGCGCGGCCAGCCTCTGGACTTTCGCCTTTCAGCAGGAAGGCGAGGGGGCGCATTGATGCGTAATTCGCAACTCAGATTTTGGGTGGAATTTGTCAAGACCGATGAACTGGATGCGGGTCAAGTTTCTGTTTCTCCGGATTATCGTGTAGAGCAAGCCATGAAAGATGGCGAGGTTCCATGGACATTCGAGGCTGGAAATGTCAGTGGTATGTTTACCCTCAAGTTGCATGCTACCGGTTACACGACTCCGCTAACGTTGCAGGCGGCACTGATTTCTTCGAACCTGAACGACGAGGTTACGGTGACAGTGAATAATCGACCGCCGAAGGACCCGGAAGAATTCCCTGTGAATCAGCCTGTGCGCGTCGGCTTCTTGCCAAGAACGGGTAGTCCTATGGCGAAGCTGGAGGATCCAGGTATGGAAGGCAGGATCGAGCGTCACAGACTGTCGGGGGGAGCTGCAATTGCCACTCCGAATTGGGACACTCGTCATCCGGCGGCCCCCAATGGCATGACGTGGAGTATCGATCCATACGAGCGCAGCAAATTCGATATAAAAATTTCTGTCTCGGAGTTTGATGACTATTGGCTGAGAAACTGGGAGGCATAATAAAACTAACCAGGGTTGACGTTGACGACTTACTGCTTGAGTTTGAGGCCCCGCGCGTTGCGCTCCGAACGCAGCGCGCGGTACTTTGCTTTTAGTCCAGCAGTTGCATGATCAGTGCAGCATCCGCTTGCAGAGCTACACCTGTTCATCGGCAATCGTTCATAGCGTTAGCCGAGCGTTTGATACGCGTCTACCCGCGTGCACGGGCGCACGACAGAAAGTGTTTGCCGGGGCGTCTGCGGATGTCGCGCAAACGCTCAGGTTATTCTCCAGCGCTCTATCGCCTGTGAAAAAACGGACTAGCTTTTGTCTTGATTGTCGTCGGGTAGCCACTAGCCTCGACAACAGTTTCTCGTTTCAACGCGATCAAGACAGGAGAGCGCTCATGAGCGAGCGAAGCAATACGGCGATACTGCGCTTTGATCCGGCGTTTGCGCAGTTGCGCGATGGCCTTTCGGTCGCTCAGCAGATTGGCGACACACTCTGGGTCGCCAACGACGAAACCACGAGCCTGGAACGCCTGCAAATCCACGGCGCAGCACCCGGCGATGTGGTGAGGTGCGATGAGCACCAGTCGTTCGCTCTCATGAAATATCTCGACCTGCCCATACCGGAGCCAGACGCCGAGATCGATATCGAAGGGTTGGCCTATGCCCCGGACAATGGCTACCTCTGGGTGGTCGGCTCGCACAGCCTGAAGCGCAAGAAAGCCGAGGCCGACAAAACTGCGCAGAAAAATATCAAGCGGCTATCGACGCTAGAGGCGGACGGTAATCGCTTTCTTTTGGCGCGCATTCCGGTGGCCCAGCAGAACGGCACCTATGTGCTCGCCAAGAAGGTGGATAGTGATGGACGTACGGCGGCGCAGTTGCGCGGCAACAAAGTCGGTAACGACCTGACTGCGGAAATTGCCAAAGACGAGCAGTTACGCGACTTTCTGCGCATTCCGGGCAAAGACAACGGTTTCGATATCGAAGGATTGGCGGTCATCGGCTCGCGCCTGTTGTTGGGCTTGCGGGGGCCGGTCCTGCGCGGTTGGACGGTGCTGCTGGAGATCGAGCCGGAACTGGACGACGACTCGGCGGACACCCTGGTGCTCAAGAAGATCGGCCCGGATGGGCGCCGCTACCGCAAACACTTTTTGGCCCTGAACGGCCTGGGAGTGCGTGACCTGTGTACCTGCGGCGATGATCTGCTGATCCTTGCCGGCCCGACCATGGACCTCGACGGCCCGGTAACGGTCTTCCGTTGGCGTGGCGGCTTGGCGTCCGGCGAGGAAAGCATGGTGTTTACCGATCAATTGGAGACCGTGCTGCACGTGCCGTTCGGGCAAGGCGACGATCATGCCGAGGGTATGTGCCTGTTCGATACCGGCGAGCAGGGTAGGGAGCTACTGCTGATCGTCTACGACTCGGCGGCGCAGAACCGTAGACGCGGTGATTCGAGTGTGGAAGGGGACCTGTTTGTCGTCAATCCGCCAGGCTAGCGTGCACTAGCGACGGTAGTCGCGGTGATCGTTCTCGTAGCGATGGCGCATCGCCCGATCATGATGGCGTTCCCAATCACGGCGTCGTTCCCAATCACGACGGCGTTCGGCTTCCCGGCGGGCTTGCTCTCTGCGCCAGTTATCTCGGCGCCAGTTATCTCTACGCCAGTCGTCCCGACGCCAATCGTCTCTACGCTCGTGCCAACGGCCGTCGTGCCAGTAGCGGTCGTCATGGGCAAGCAACGGCCCTGGCTGCTGGTCGGCCATACTGGCCAGGCTCGGCCAAGGGTTGCCGACAGCCTCGGCCGGCGCCTGAACTGCGGGAGCTTCAGTTGCGAAAACAGGGGTTGCGGTCTTCATTTGCGTTGCTGATGCCGAGCCCACTGCCGCAAACGCGAACAGGCCGAAGAGCACCATCCGTGGGACATGGAGTTTCATAAGTGAAGACAACCTCTGATAGACAATAGGACGTGTGACCATCTCGCTGCGGGAAACCTTCGTGTCGCGCTTAACGGGCTGATGGGCTTATCCAGATAGACCGATAAACAGGGAAAAGTTCTGGATAGCCAACGCAAAAATAGCCAACGGCTTCTCTCGGGGGAGGTTAACGGGGTTGGGATGGGGATTCACGTTGTACCCAGATAGACCTTCAGAGTAAATCCTCCGGGTGATTCCGATTCGCCGTCGATGGGGCAAGTGATCGATGGGTCTTGGGCTGCCGGATCAACGGTCCAACCCCAAGGAAACTGGAGCGTCTGCTTAAAGCCCTTGAAGTTGCAGGCGACCATCGGAAAGACCGTGGTGATCGGTGCTACCTCAAGTTTGCCGACACACCTCGGTTCAGGTGAGGCACTCGTTTCCAGCGCGAGCGGTACACCATTTGCCAGGGCCCAGTATCCGCAGGTATCGAAGGCGGCACTTGCGACCATCTTGAGGTTATCTGTGGCGTATACCCGCACGTCTTCGAGAGCGGCGTCATCGGGTGTTGTGGAGAACACCTCCAGGACCAAAGCGGAGTTGTTGCGCTGAACTATGTCTTTGGGCGCTAGCTTTGTTTCCTTAAACTGGCCGTCGGAGGTTATCTCAAAGCTCCGAATTCCGGCGTCAGTTGGGATGAACAGCTTGTCACCGATCTGGGATATAGGCTCGCTACCTTCAATTTCTGACAGGCTCCCCAGTGGGCGATAGCGACCGAATTCATGCATCTGGCCGTTGGAGTAAGCGTACACGACCCATCCTGGGGAGTCGCTTCCGTAGATGCTACCCACCAGGAATTTGCCCATTTGTTCGAAAGTGAGTGAATACCCTGTGCCTAGTTTAAAATTTCCGATGTCGCTGCGGGCAATCAGTCGAAGCAGTGTGTACCTGGGCCAGAGGTTACTTGAGGGAGAATCCTTCATCAATGCATAGGCTGTGCTTTCTGGCAGATCTCGTGTACAGCTGCCCTCTTCATTGAGGGTCAACAATTCGATTACCAAATCAGTGGATTGGCCATCAGCATCGAAGTCGCTTACCAGTACTTTGCCAGGGCACCTGCCAGTTAGAGCCAGGTCCTTTTCAATAAGTTGCCTCAGTAGATAAGGGCGCCCGGTTTTGGCTAAGAGGACGTACTTACTGATGGCGGCAATAGCCGAAGGGATTTTTTGGGTGAAAAGCTCCGTCCCGTTGACAGCATACGAGAGCAACCCGGACAGCAAGGTGAAAACAGCGATCGCTTTCCACACCGCACGGCCAACCGAATGCACTTTTTGACGTTGCGTTGGGTTGAAATGCTTCGCAATGCCTCTAACAACTGCTTGGAATTTTGTGCGATCCATGGGCGTATTGACTCCTGGGCAGGCTGAGCCACGCATGAGCAAGGTTGTAACCGCGGAGCCTGGAGTCTGAGTATAGGCTTCTGCGCTTTTAGACCGTCACGCAAACGCGAGCGTTCGCGTTAATTTGGCAACCCGCGATGCATTCAACGCAGTGACCTGGCGCGCGTTGTTATCGACGTCCCACGTAATCAATGGGTCGTCAGCGGTAATGGATGCCACGAACGCTACCCCTCTAGCAGATAAAGCACTTGGCCGAAATGTAAAAT
>JBOICD010000190.1:0-6795 GCA_050739855.1 Pseudomonas sp. | reverse complement strand
GTACATAGGACGGCAGCGACACGATGGCAATGGCGATCACCGTGTTGATCAGGCCTGGGCCGAGGATGGCGACGATGGCTACAGCCAGCAGCAGCGACGGCAGGGCCAGCATCACGTCCATCAGGCGCATGATCGACGGGCCGAGGATGCGCGGGAAGAACCCGGCCAGCAGGCCGAGGAAAACACCCGGGATCAGCGAGATCACCACCGACGACAGGCCGATCAGCAGCGACAGGCGCGAACCCTGGATCAGCCGTGAAAGCAGGTCGCGGCCCAGTTCATCGGTACCGAGAATGAATTGCCAGTTGCCGCCTTCGAGCCACACCGGCGGGGTCAGCAGGAAGTCACGGTATTGCTCGCTGGGGTTGTGTGGCGCCACCCAGGGCGCGAACAGCGCGCAGAACACGATCAGGCTCATGAACATCAGGCCGGCGACCGCGCCTTTGTTTCGTGAAAAAGCCTGCCAGAACTCCTTGTAGGGCGAGGGGTAGAGCAGGCTCTGGTCGACAGCGGTGGCCGGGGTGGTGACAGATTTTGCAAGTGGGGTATTCATGACTTGGCCCTCAGCGCTGATGACGGATGCGTGGGTTGGCCAGGCCGTAGAGGATATCCACGACGAAGTTGACCAGGATCACCAGGCAGGCAATCAACAGGATGCCGTTCTGTACCACGGGGTAATCACGGGCGCCGATGGCTTCGATCAGCCATTTGCCGATGCCCGGCCAGGAAAAGATGGTTTCGGTCAGTACCGCGCCAGCCAGCAAGGTGCCGACCTGCAGGCCGAATACGGTGAGTACCGGGATCAAGGCATTGCGCAGGCCATGGACGAACACCACCCGCGCAGGCGACAGGCCTTTGGCCCGGGCGGTGCGGATGTAGTCTTCGCGCAGCACTTCGAGCATCGACGAGCGGGTCATCCGGGCGATCACCGCCAGTGGGATGGTACCGAGGACGATGGCCGGCAGAATCAGGTGCATCAGGGCGTCCTTGAAGGCGCCTTCTTCATCGCTGAGCAGGGTGTCGATGAGCATGAAGCCGGTCTTCGGCTCGATGTCGTACAGCAGGTCGATGCGTCCGGAAACCGGGGTCCAGCCCAGGCTTACGGAGAAGAACATGATCAGAATCAGGCCCCACCAGAAGATCGGCATCGAATAGCCGGCCAGGGAAATGCCCATGACGCCGTGATCGAACAGCGAGCCGCGCTTGAGGGCGGCAATCACCCCGGCCAGCAGGCCGATCACCCCGGCGAAAAACAACGCCGCGATGGCCAGTTCCAGGGTTGCCGGGAACAGCGCGAGGAATTCGGTCCACACGCTTTCACGGGTACGCAGCGACTCGCCAAGGTCACCCTGGGCAAGTTTGCTGACATAGTCCAGGTACTGTTCTGGCAGCGGTTTGTTCAAGCCGAGGCGCTCCATGGCCTGGGCGTGCATTTCCGGGTCAACCCGGCGTTCACCCATCATGACTTCCACCGGGTCTCCGGGTATCAGCCGTATGAGCGCAAACGTCAGCAAGGTGATGCCGAAGAAAGTCGGGATCAAGAGTCCCAGGCGCCGGGCAATAAAACTAAACATCTTCTGGTGTACCTCATCAGCCGGTCAGGCATGCCGCCAGCACCTGGGTAGGTGCCGGCGGTCGTTCTTGTTCTACTTCACCTGGGTAGTGGCGAAGTTGTTATTGGTGAGGGGGTTGATGTGGTACCCCTCAACGTTGTTGCGCATGGCGGTGAACATCTTCGGATGCGCCATGCTGATCCACGGTTGATCTTCATCGTACACCGCCAGCGCCTTTACATAGAGCGCTGCGCGCTCATCCGTGTCGGTTACTTTGCGGGCGTCGTCGATCAACGTCTGGAATTTCTGGTTGCACCAGCGGGCATAATTCTCGCCGCTTTTCACCGCATCGCAGCTGAGCAGCGGGGTGAGGAAGTTGTCCGGGTCGCCGTTGTCGCCGCCCCAGCCGACCGAGACCATGTCGGCTTCGCCGCGCTTGGCGCGCCGTAGCATTTCGGCCCACTCCATGACGCGGATGTCGACTTTCAAGCCGATTTTCGCCAGGTCCGCCTGGAGCATTTCTGCGCTCAGACGCGGGTTGGGGTTGGTCGGACCGCCACCATTACGGGTGAACAGGGTCAGCACTGTGCCTTCCGGCACGCCGGCTTGCTTGAGCAAGACGCGAGCTTTTTCGAGGTCGCGAGGCGGGTTCTGATTGTCGGTGTTGTAGCCGATCAGGGTCGGTGGGTAAGGATTGACCGCGACCAGCGCATTGCCTTTACCGAACAGCTGGTCGACGTGGGTCTGGCGGTCGAAGGCCATGTTGATGGCTTTGCGCACGCGCACGTCGCTCAAGTATTTGTGGCTGGTGTTGAGCGAGATGTAGGCGGTACTCAGGGCTTCCATCTCGGCGACTTTCAGCTTGGGGTCGTTCTTGATGCTGGGGATGTCATCGGGCTTGGGATACAGCGCCACCTGGCATTCGTTGGCCTTGAGCTTCTGCAGGCGCACATTGTTGTCGCTGGCGATGGCGAAAATCAGCGCATCGGCCGGTGGCTTGCCACGGAAGTAGTCGGGGTTGGGCTTGTAGCGGACCTGGGCGTCTTTGACGTAGCGCTGGAAAATGAACGGGCCGGTGCCGATCGGCTTACTGTTGAGCTCGGCAGTCTTGTTGGCCTTGAGCAACTGGTCGCCGTACTCGGCGGAATAGATCGAGGTGAAGGCCATGGCCAGGTCAGGCAGAAACGGCGCTTCTGGGCGGGTGAGGGTGAAAACCACGGTGTGGTCGTCGGTTTTCTCGACGCTCTTGAGCAGGTCCTTGAAGCCCATGCTCTCGAAATAGGGGAAGCCGATGCTGGTCTTGTTGTGCCACGGGTGGTTCGGGTCCAGCTGGCGTCGGAAACTCCACAGCACGTCGTCGGCATTCATCTCGCGGGTCGGCGTGAAGTAATCGGTGCTGTGGAACTTCACCCCTTTGCGCAGATGGAAGGTGTAGGTCAGGCCGTCGTCGCTGATCTCCCAGCGTTCGGCCAGGGCCGGCTGGATTGTAGTGGTGCCGGGCTTGAAGTCGACCAGGCGGTTGAACACGGTTTCGGCGGAAGCGTCGGCGGTCACTGCGGTGGTGTACTGGACGATATCGAAGCCTTCCGGGCTGGCCTCGGTACACACCACCAGCGGCTTGGCCGCCAGGCCCGCCGCGGTGCTCAACAGGATGGCTGCCAGGGCAGCCTGAAGCGGTAGCAATTTCATGAAACCTCCCTGCTATCAATTAAGCCAGCGTAGTCGCCACGACCGGTTCGGTGAACCGGCCGCGACAACTGACGCTTAGAGAATGTTGAATGGAATGGTGGTCACGATACGCAGCTCGTCCAGGCTGCCGTCGCCCTGGTTCTTGCTGGCGCGGTGCGCGGTGTAGGTGGCGCGGATGGTGGTGTCCTTGAGTGAACCGCTTTGTACCGCATAGGTGGTACCGAAACCCCACTCGTAGTGGTTTTCGTCGTCCAGCTTCTTCACGTCATAGCCGGTGCCGGTGTAGTGGGTGCCATCGATGCCCCAGCCACGGGCGTTGTACAGGTTGAACTTGAGGCCGGGTACGCCGTACTGGGCCATGTTCAGGACATAGGCGATCTGCACGGATTTCTCGTTCGGGCCGTTGAAGTCCGACAGCAGGGAGTTGGCCAGGTAGATCGCGTTGGTGTCGTGCAGGTAATCGAAGTATTCGTTACCGTTGACCTGCTGGTAGGAGAAGCTCAGGTTGTGCGCCTGGTGCGTCAGGCCGAACGACAGACTGTAGGTGTCGTTGTCGATTTCACCGAGCTGGCTTTTACCTTCATCTTTGGTCTTGTAGTAGTTCAGACCGGTGCTAAGGCTCAATACCGAGCTGTCGCCCAACACGTGGTTGGCACCGAAGTAGTACTGGTTCCACAAGTCTTCGACGTTGGACACGTAGAGGCTGGTTTTCAGACTCTTCAGCGGCTGGTAGTTCACACCGGCGATGTTGACGTGATCGGCCTCAAAGGCGCGATCACCGTACTCGGCGACAAATTTGCTGGTGCCCTGTTCGGTCCGCGTTGACAGCCGGTCGAAGGTGCCGATATCGAAGGCCAGGTTGTCGAATTCTTCGCTGCGGATGGTCACGCCCTCGAAGCTCGACGGCAAGGCACGGTTGCCGATGTAGGCGATGACCGGGGTGTCGATGGACTGGCGACCGGCGGTCAGGGTGGTGTTGGAGACACGCGCCTTGACGTTGGCCAGGCCCATCTTGCTCCATTGACCGATGACGTCACCGTCACTGTGGGTCAGGGTGCGGTTGTTCGGCCCGGCTACCGCTGCGCGGCCCTGCTCGAGGGCGATAGCGTTGTAGGCGGCGACTTCGGTGGCGAAACCGATGGCGCCCTCGGTGAAGCCCGAGCTGTAGTTGAGGATGGTGCCCTGCACCCAGTTGTCACGGCTATGCGTGTCGTGGAGTGAGCCGTCACTTTTGCGGTACTTCCACAGCGGCGCACGGGTGGCGCGTTCGCGGGCATACCAGTTGCGGGTCGAGCCGGACAGGCTCTGGCCTTCGATAAAGCCTTTGGCTTCACTCTGGGCGCTGGTGGTTTTGACGCTGACCGGAACAAAGTCCTGGCTCACGGGTTCGGCCTGGGCTACGGCTGACAGGCCACTCAAGGACAATGCCAGCACTGCGGTTTTGGTTGGTCTCAAGGTAAAGCTCCCTTTCTTTTCTTTTTCTAGTTGCCGCCCGGCCTTGTGAGCTGGGCGTCTTTCTGGGTGGAACAAGGGTTGCAAGCGTTTGCACGACGACAATCGGGCATATTCAGGCTGCAAGCGCTCGCGGGAGTGGATTGCACTCCCTTGAACGTTGCAGGGGTTAATCGAGGCTTACGCCAGAAAAGACGTTGCGCCCGAAGGGGCTTACCTTGAAGTCCTCGACCTTGGCACTGAGCGGCTGGTTGACCGTCGAGTGGGCGATCGGGGTAATCGGCACCTGCTGCTTGAGGCGCTGCTGGGCCTGTTGATAAAGCACGGTGCGCTGCTCACGGTCGGTGATGGTCTTGGCTTGCTTGACCAGCGCGTCGTATTGCGGGTCGCACCACATGGAGTAGTTGTTGCTGCCGATGGCATCGCAGCTGTACAGCGTGCCCAGCCAGTTGTCCGGGTCACCGTTGTCACCAGTCCAGCCGATCAGCGAGATATCGTGTTCGCCGTCCTTGGTGCGCTTGAGGTATTCGCCCCATTCGTAGCTGACGATCTTCACTTTCAGGCCGACCTTGCCCCAGTCGGCCTGAAGCATCTCGGCCATCAGCTTGGCGTTGGGGTTGTAGGGGCGTTGCACGGGCATGGCCCAGAGGGTGATTTCGGTGCCTTCCTTGACCCCGGCAGCCTTGAGCAACTCGCGAGCCTTGTCCGGGTTGTAGCCGGCGTCCTTGATGCTTTCGTCATAGGACCACTGGGTCGGCGGCATGCTGCCCACCGCCAGTTGTCCTGCCTGTTGGTACACCGCCTTGACGATGGCCGGTTTGTTCACCGCCATGTCCATCGCCTGGCGTACTTCGAGCTGGTCGAAGGGTTTGTGCCGGACGTTGTAAGCGATGTAGCCAAGGTTGAAACCGGGCTTTTCGATAACCTGCAGCTGCGGGTCGTTCTTCAATGCATCAAGGTCGGCCGGGCGTGGATGCAGGGTGATCTGGCACTCGTTCTTGCGCAGCTTCTGGATACGCACCGAAGGGTCGATGTTGATCGAGAAGATCAGCTGGTCGAGCTTGACCTGAGCCGGGTCCCAGTAGTCCTTGTTGCCGCGATAGCGGATCTGCGAATCCTTCTGGTAGCGCTGGAACACGAACGGGCCGGTACCGATCGGTTTCTGGTTGATGTCGCTGGGGCGTCCGGAGGTCATCAACTGGTGGGCGTACTCGGCCGAAAGAATGGCGGCGAAACTCATCGCCAGGTTCTGCACGAATGCGGCGTCAACGCTGTTGAGGGTGAACACCACGGTCATCGGCGCGGTCTTCTCGACCCGGGCAATGTTCTTGTCCAGGCTCATGCCGACGAAGTAGGGGAACTCGGTGGGGTAGGCCTTGCGAAACGGGTGCTCCCTGTCGAGCATTCGATTGAAGGTGAACAACACGTCGTCGGCGTTCATCTCACGGCTAGGGCTGAAGTCCTTGTTGCTGTGAAACTTGACCCCTTCACGCAGGTGGAAGGTGTAGGTCAGGCCGTCATCGGACACGTCCCAGCTTTTGGCCAGGGCCGGTTTGACCGCAGTGGCTCCGCGCTCGAACTCGACCAGACGGTTGTAGAGCGGCTCGGCGGCGTCGTTGTCGGTGGCGCTGGTGTACTGGGCGGTGTCGAAACCACCGGGGCTACCCTCGGAGCAGAACACCAGGTTCTTGGCCAGGCTCACGGGGGCCTGGGCGAGCAGGCCGAGGCCCAGCAATGCTGCAAAAATTGGCGTATGGCGCATGACGATCCTTGATTTCTTGTTGTTTTGAGCGGTCCATGGCGCACAGCGGTACGAATCGCGCCGACTGCGACACTGCCGTGACGGTAGAACCGTCACGGCGTTGTCGAAAGGTGCGATTACGCAACGATGTGTAGGAGGTGTCCGATAGGGCGCGCGACGTTTCCGTGTCGATGCGCTAGCGGCTGACCTGCCAGGCCGTCAGGTTATGGCCCGGACGCCATGCGGCGTCCGGGACCAGCGCTGGCGGCTGCTATTTGGTCACGCTTACCCCATAGAAGGAGTTCAAGCCGAACGGACTGATCTTGAAGTCCTGTACGGTGCTGCGCATCGGTTGATACA
>JBOICD010000189.1:0-6807 GCA_050739855.1 Pseudomonas sp. | reverse complement strand
GTGTCTGACAGCTTGCAATCGCGGGGCAAGCCCGCTCCCACCAGGTCAAGATAGCTCCCCCTCTCTCAGCTACGCCAGAACGGCTTAAGCCCTTCCTCGCGTGCCTGTTCCGGCGTCAGGCCAACATCGCGCAGCTGCTCGGGCGTCAGCTCCAGCAGGGCGCGGCGGCTGTGCCAACGGTGTGCCATCAGCCCCCAGCGCCCGAGCCCGGCCGGTACATCAAACAGCTGCAATCGCTGTTCACGGCTCAGTTCTTCCGCGTGCAATTTAAGGCGCACATCGCTCATACCGCTCATTGCTTGACTCCTCCGGGCTTGGATAACCGTAGGAAAAGCTTGCGCGCCTGAGGAAAAGCATTACAGATTCAAAACATAGTTATTATTTCCATACAGAATTGGCAGTTTTCCTACTGAATGCTGTATTTTTTCGCCATCTGTATTGCTGATCAGCTGAAGTCTACTGCGGGAGTATGCCGTGACCCTCTATGTCAACCTTGCCGAGCTGCTCAGCGCCCGCATCGAACAAGGCCTGTACCGCCCTGGCGACCGCTTGCCGTCGGTACGCGCCCTGAGTGTGGAACATGGCGTCAGCCTGAGCACCGTGCAGCAGGCCTATCGCCTGCTGGAAGACAATGGCCTGGCCGCACCACGCCCCAAGTCCGGCTACTTCGTACCCACAGACCGTAGCCTGCCAGCCCTGCCCGCGGTAAGCCGGCCGGCGCAACGGCCGGTGGAAATTTCCCAGTGGGAACAGGTCATCGAGCTGATCCGCAGCGTACCGAGCAAGGATGTGGTGCAACTGGGCCGCGGCATGCCCGACGTCGATAGCCCGACGCTCAAACCCCTGCTGCGCAGCCTGGCCCAGCTCAGCCGCCGCCAGGACATGCCGGGACTGTATTACGACACCATTTCCGGCACCCTGGCCCTGCGCGAACAGATCGCCCGGCTGATGCTCGACTCCGGCTGCAGCCTCGACCCGGCCGACCTGGTCGTCACCACCGGTTGCCACGAAGCGCTGTCGACCAGCATCCGCGCGGTGTGCCAGCCCGGCGATATCGTCGCGGTGGACTCACCGAGCTTTCACGGCGCCATGCAGACCCTCAAGGGCCTGGGCATGAAAGCCCTGGAGATTCCCACCGACCCGCTCACCGGCATCAGCCTCGAAGCCCTGGAGCTGGCCCTGGAACAATGGCCGATCAAGCTCATCCAGATCACCCCGAGCTGCAACAATCCGCTGGGCTACATCATGCCCGAGGCGCGCAAGAAGGCCTTGCTGACCCTGGCCCAGCGCTTTGACGTGGCGATTCTTGAAGACGACGTGTACGGCGACCTGGCCTATACCTACCCACGCCCGCGCACGATCAAATCGTTCGACGAAGACGGCCGGGTGCTGCTCTGCAGTTCGTTTTCCAAGACCCTGGCGCCGGGCCTGCGCATCGGCTGGGTCGCCCCTGGACGCTACCTGGAGCGGGTGCTGCACATGAAGTACATCAGCACCGGCTGCACCGCGACGCAACCACAGCTGGCCATCGCCGATTTCATCGAAGCCGGGCACTACCAGCCGCATCTACGGCGCATGCGCAGTCAGTACCAGCGCAGCCGCGACCAGATGAGCGACTGGGTCACCCGCTACTTTCCGCCCGGCACCCGCGCCAGCCGCCCGCAGGGTGGTTTCATGCTGTGGATAGAATTGCCGGAAAGTTTCGACACCCTGCGCCTGAACCGGGCTTTACTAGGGCAAGGCGTACAGATTGCCGTGGGCAGTATTTTTTCCGCCTCGGGCAAGTACCGTAACTGCCTGCGAATGAATTTCGCCGCCCGCCCTACCGCCGAGATCGAAGCGGCCGTGCGCAAGGTTGGCGAGACCGCCATTCGTCTACTGGCCGAAGCCGCAAGCGACGGGTAACTTTCCGCCGCCGTTCGCGGTCCGTATCCATAAGCCTGTGTCGAGAAGGACATAACCTCTTGAGAAGCCCGCGTGCGCTGCCCTTGCTGCTGTCGCTGATGCTCGGCCTGAGTGGATGCGCCAGTGTCAGCCAGCCGCGCGAAGTCAGTCAGGCGCTACCAGCCAGTGATTCGACCTTCGGTCGCTCAGTGCAGCGTCAGGCCTCCGCCTACGAAGGGCGTTCCGGCTTTCGCCTGCTGCCCAACAGCAATGAAGCGTTTCGGGCGCGGGCCGAGCTTATCCGCAACGCCCAGTCGAGCATTGATCTGCAGTACTACATCGTCCACGACGGTCTCAGCACCCGCGCCCTGGTCCACGAGTTGCTGCAAGCTGCCGACCGCGGGGTACGGGTCCGCATCCTGCTCGACGACACCACCAGCGACGGCATCGACGACAAGATGGCCACCCTCGCCGCGCACCCGAACATCCACATCCGCGTGTTCAACCCGCTGCACCTGGGGCGCAGCACCGGCGTGACCCGGGCAGTGGGCCGCCTGTTCAACCTCAACCTGCAACACCGGCGTATGCATAACAAGCTGTGGCTGGTGGACAACAGCATGGCCATCGTCGGTGGCCGCAACTTGGGCGATGAGTACTTCGACGCCGAGCCCAACCTGAATTTCACCGATATCGACCTGCTTGGCGTCGGCCCGGTCGCCGAACAGCTGGGGCACAGCTTCGATCAGTACTGGAACAGTGCCCTGAGCCGGCCGATTGGCGACTTCCTCATGACCCAGCCTGACGCCAATGACCTGCGCGCCAGCCGCCAGCGCCTGGAAGTCTCGCTGGCTGAAGCCGAAATCGAGCGCAAGGCGCTGTACGAGCGCCTGATGTCGTACAAAACCAATCCGCGCCTGGGCATCTGGCGCAATGAGTTGATCTGGGCCCACAACCAGGCGCTGTGGGATGCACCGAGCAAGGTCCTGGCCCGTGATGAGCCAGACCCGCAACTGCTGATGACCCACCAGCTGGCTCCGGACATGAACGGCGTCCAGCACGAGCTGATCCTGATCTCGGCCTATTTCGTGCCTGGCGAGCCCGGCCTACTGTACCTGACCAGCCGCGCCGACGCCGGCGTCTCGGTCAAGTTGCTGACCAACTCCCTGGAGGCCACCGATGTGCCGGCGGTACACGGTGGTTACGCGCCCTACCGCCGGGCATTGCTGGAACATGGCGTGCATCTGTATGAACTGCGCCGGCAACCGGGCGACCCCGGTTCCAAGCGCGCCCTGCACATCTACGGCAGCTCCGACTCAAGCCTGCACAGCAAGGCAATCATCTTCGACCGGCGCAAGACCTTCATCGGTTCGTTCAACTTCGACCCACGCTCAGTGCTGTGGAACACCGAGGTCGGTGTTCTGGTCGACAGCCGCGAACTTGCCGAGTACACACGCGACCTGGCGGTCCAGGGCATGGCCCCGGCGCTGAGTTACCAGCCGCAGCTGATCAACGGCGAACTGGTCTGGGTGACCGAAGACAACCACCGCCTGCACACCCTGACCACTGAGCCCGGAGGCCTCTGGCGCCGCTTCAACGCCTGGATCAGCAAGGCCGTAGGCCTGGAACGGATGCTCTAGACCGGCGCCGGCTCGAAAGCATTCGGGCGCCGCGCGAGCAGTACCAGGCCGGCAGCACCAGCAGCCATCAGCAGCGGCAAGGCATGACCACTGACCCACTGGCTGCCGGCACCGGCAACCAGCGGCCCGATCAGGCAACCGATGCCCCAAAGCTGCGCGACATGAGCGTTGGCCCGCACCAGCGCATCATCGCGGTAGCGCTCGCCGATCAGCACCAGCGACAAGGTGAACAAGCCGCCGGCACTGGCACCGAACAGCACCCACAGCGGCCAGATCAGCCAGGTATGCAACATCAGCGGAATCGCCAGGCTCGACAACAGCAGCGCCAGCGCGCAACCACTGAACAAGGTGCGCCGAGACATACGGTCGGCCAGCGCGCCAATGGGCAGCTGCAGCAGCGCATCACCGACCACCACCGTGCTGACCATGAACAGGGCAATCTCGGTGCTGAACCCTTCCTGCAGGCAATACACCGGCAACAGGGTCAGGATCATCGCCTCGAACGCAGCGAACAGGGCAATTGCCCAGGCAATGACCGGCAAGCGCCGACAGAAACCGATCAGGTCCAGCAGGGTCACGCTGCACGCCTCTGCGCTTGGCGCTCCGTCACGTCCCAGCAGCACCAGCGGCGCCAACAGCAGCAAGCCAGCACCGATCCAGAAGCCGAAATCATCTTCCGAACCCAGTACACCGAGGAGCAGCGGCCCGGCCAACTGGCTCAGGGCATAACTACTGCCGTACAAGGCCACCAAGCGCCCGCGCCACTGTTCGACCACCAACTGGTTGATCCAGCTTTCGCCAAGGATGAACACGATGGTCAGGATCATGCCGATCAGCAGGCGCAGCACCAGCCACAGCGGGTAACTGGGCAACAGCGCCAGCAGGCCGATCGACAATGCCCCAGCCCACAGGCACAGACGCATCAGCCCCGGCGTGCCAAAACGGGCGGCAAGCCGGCTGGACAGGCTGGCCCCGAGCAATACGCCGATCGCCGGCATCGCCGCCATCACGCCAATGGCAAAGCTGCCGTAGCCCCAGCCTTCCAGACGCAAGGACACCAGCGGCATGCTCACGCCCAGCGCCAGGCCGACACTGAGTACCGCCGTCAGTACGGCGAAATAGGTTCCCCAACGCATTGCAGCCTCCCAGGCTGTCGTGGTTGTGCAGAAACAACACAGCCGGACCTGCTTCGAGCAAGGTCCGGCTGTGAACGGATCGCGCGGTTGCGGTTACAGCTTGATCCAGGTCGCCTTCAGCTCGGTGTACTTGTCCAGCGCGTGCAAGGACTTGTCACGGCCGTTGCCCGATTGCTTGAAGCCACCGAACGGCGCGGTCATGTCGCCACCGTCGTACTGGTTGACCCACACGCTACCGGCACGCAGCGCCTTGGCGGTCAGGTGAGCCTTGGAGATGTCGGCGGTCCACACACCGGCGGCGAGGCCGTACGGGGTGTCGTTGGCGATGTTGATCGCCTCTTCAACGCTGTCGAAGGTAATCACCGACAGCACTGGGCCGAAGATTTCTTCCTGGGCAATGCGCATGGCGTTGCTGACGCCGTCGAAAATAGTCGGCTCGACATAAGTGCCACCGGTTTCTTCGAGGATACGCTTGCCACCGACCAGCAGTTTGGCGCCGTCACTGTGACCGGCTTCGATGTACGACAGCACGGTGTTCATCTGCTGGCTATCGACCAGCGCGCCGACGGTGGTGGCTGGGTCCAGCGGGTTGCCCGGTTTCCAGGCCTTGAGGGCCTCGAGTACCAGCGGCAGGAACTTGTCCTTGATCGAACGCTCGACCAGCAGACGCGAACCTGCGGTGCAGACTTCACCCTGGTTGAAGGCGATGGCGCTGGCAGCAGCTTCGGCAGCGGCGTTGAGGTCCGGGGCGTCGGCGAAGACGATGTTCGGGCTCTTGCCACCGGCTTCCAGCCAGACGCGCTTCATGTTCGACTCGCCGGCGTAGATCATCAATTGCTTGGCGATTTTGGTCGAACCGGTGAACACCAGGGTATCGACGTCCATGTGCAGGGCCAGGGCCTTGCCGACGGTGTGGCCGTAGCCTGGCAGCACGTTGAGGACGCCCGCCGGAATACCGGCTTCGATCGCCAGCTGGGCGATACGGATGGCGGTCAGCGGCGATTTCTCCGAAGGCTTGAGCACCACCGAGTTACCGGTGGCCAGCGCCGGGCCGAGTTTCCAGCAGGCCATCAGCAGCGGGAAGTTCCACGGCACGATAGCGGCAACCACACCCACAGGCTCGCGGGTCACCAGACCCAGCTGATCGTGCGGGGTGGCCGCGACTTCGTCGTAGATCTTGTCGATCGCTTCACCGTTCCAGCTCAGCGCCTGGGCGGCACCCGGCACGTCGATGGTCAGCGAGTCGTTGATCGGCTTGCCCATGTCCAGGGTTTCCAGCAGCGCCAGCTCTTCGACATGCTGTTTGAGCAGCGCGGCGAAACGGATCATGGTGGCTTTGCGCTTGGCCGGGGCCAGACGCGACCAGACGCCGGACGCGAAAGTAGCGCGGGCGTTTTCCACGGCGCGCTGGGCATCGGCCAGATCACAGCTGGCGACCTGCGCCAGCAGACGGCCATCGACCGGGCTGAGGCATTCGAACGTCGCGCCGGAAACGGCGGCGGTGTATTCACCATTGATGAAAGCGCGGCCTTCGATCTTCAGTTGTTGGGCACGCTGTTCCCAATCCGCACGAGTCAGGGTGGTCATACGAAACTCCTCCTCTTGTTAAGGTGCAGTGCCGCACGAGGGCTCACGGGCACTGTCAAAAATTCTGGCTTGGGCGAGCTACGCGCACAGGCACCTGCCACCCTAAACCACTGGCGACCAAATTATCAATATATTTGACATAATCGCACCAAACGCCTACTGATGTTCATTTTATTAAACAAACAAGAGACATAGCCATGCGCATTGAGCAGATCATCGACTTCGCCCAGGTGCTCACCGAGGCCGAACGTTATCGCCCGGCAGCTGAAAAAATCCTCAAGGGCGATCCTGAACAGGCGGTCTACAACCACTACTCCAGCCCCTGTGGCCAGTTTGCAGCCGGGGTCTGGGAAGGCGCCGTAGGCCAATGGACCGTCAATTACACTGAACACGAGTACTGCGAGATCGTTCAGGGCGTTTCGGTGCTGCGCGATGCAGACGGCGGCGCGAAAACCTTGCGCGCCGGTGATCGCTTTGTGATCCCGGCAGGCTTCAAGGGCACCTGGGAAGTGCTGGAGCCGTGCCGCAAGATCTACGTGATGTTCGAGCAGAAAGCTTAACCC
>JBOICD010000188.1:0-6844 GCA_050739855.1 Pseudomonas sp. | reverse complement strand
ACCCAGTGGGAGCGGGCTTGCCCCGCGATTAATCCGGCGATTTACTTATCGAGTGCGTCCAGCGCTTGCTGCAGTTCCTTCTTGGATTCAGCCAGCTTGTCTTTGCGCTTGTTGATCTTCTCGGCGTCGCCCTTCTTCATGGCCTTGTCCAGGTCCTTGGTGCGCTGTGTCACTTCGTGACGGGCGTCGAGTACTTTCTGTTCGCGCTCTTTCTTCAGGCCGGCATCCGTGCAGTGCTCGTTGACTTCACTCAGCGCTTTCTCAAGACCGGCCTTTTCGAAAGGATTGATGGACTTATCAATCTGTTGCTGGATGTCGGCTTTCTTGGCAGCACAGCCAGTCGGGCCATTCGCCTCTGGCGCCGCCTGCAAAGAGCTGGCAGCCAGGCCAAATGCAGTCATCAGTACGAGCGAAGAAAAGAGTTTCATGGGCGCCTCCATTCGGGGCATGGCAGAAAAGTTGGGGGAAATCCTGCCCTGATTTCCCCATTTAAGGAACCCTCGGTGGGCTTTTCAGCTGCATTGCAGGAAAAGTCCTACATTTGCGGGTGGAATCCTTCGATGCCTTGAGCCAGTAGTTGCTCAGCCAGCGCCTGCACCTGCGGATGGGCGAAGAAGGCCCGTAATTGTTCGGCGCGTGTGGTTCCGACACCCGTCACGCTGGACCACTGACCGGCAGTCCTGGTAGCCAGTGAGGGCCAATCAACGCCCAGTTCAGTATTGTGCGGTGCCGGTGGACCCAAGGCCTGAAGCCACTGGCGGAAGGGGCGGGTGCGAGCACTGTCGAAGCCTTGCAACAGCCGCGCGGCACTGGCTGCACTGAAGCCGGGTAGCTGGCGCAGTTGTTCGTCGGTCACTGTCAGCCAGTCGGCCAGGGTGTTGACCAGGCCTGCCTGCACCAGGTTGCGCCAGGTCGCAACGCCCACCCGTGGCATATTCAGCCCGTGCTTGCCGCTTAGCCAGGCGAGCCGGGCGATGAATTGTTCTTCGCAGCCGGGACTGGCCTGCCAGCAGCTCAAGGCATGAAATTGCCCGCTTGCCGGAGGCTCCACCGGCTGGCGATGAACGCTGCGATGCACCACCTGCTCCAGGCGCGGGATGGTCAGGCCGGCCAGGCTGATCGCCACCTGGTCACCCGGTCGGATGTCCAGGGACTGCCAGCGTGGCAATGAGCCCAGGCTGACCTGGGTGATGCGCCGGTCATCGAGCATCACCGGCTTTAATTGCAGCACGGGCGTGACCTTGCCGGTGCGTCCGATCCGGAAACGCACCTTGCGGACCTCGGCCAGTGCCCGGGCGAACGGGTGTTTCCAGGCGGCGATCCAGTAAGGTGCGTTTGCCCGCCAGCGTTCGGCGGACGGTCGGCTGTCCTGGCGCAGGATCACCCCGTCGGTGGCGAAGGGCAGCGGCGAGCGGTACCAGTGCTGGCGCCAGTGGGCAGCTTCGTCATAAGTGGCGATAGCAACGCTGTAGCGCTGGCTGTCGGAGAAACCCAGTGCTGCCAGCCTGGCCAGGCGCTCGGCCTGGGTGCTCGGGCCTTCGGGCCAGTCCCAGACGAACAGACCGATTCCGGCACCCAGCTCGGCGCTCAATTGCTTGCGCGACATCAATCCGGCCACAGTGCCGCGAGCGTTCAGCCCTCCGGCAGCTGACTGCACATGGCCGTCGAGGCGCCAGTACAGTTCGCCTTGCAAGGTGAGATCGAGTGGCTGGGATAGTTGCCGGGTTATGCCATCGAGATAAGCAATGTGCCGGCTCCAGTCATGTCCCTGAACGCCATCCCCACGGCTGAGCAGTTGCAGCAGCTTGCCCTGGCGAAACGCCAGTGTGACAGCGACACCATCCACCTTGGGCTGAATCCAGATGTTCTGTTTGCCCTGTATCCACTGAGCGACTGCCTGATCGTCGGCCAGTTTGTCCACGCCGGTGTGCGCGACGGGATGGGTTATCGGCCCGCGGGCACTGGCGAGCGGGTTGTCGACGGTCTGCAGGTCGAAGCAACCTTGAAGGTGTTTCAGGCGCTGTCGGCTCTGGTCGTAGATCTCGTCTGCCACCAGTGAGAGGCCCAGACGATGGTAATGCTCATCCCAGTTGGCCAGGGTCTCACGCAACCGATCGGTCTCGTTGCGCGCCAGATCGATTGGCCAGGCGGGGCATTCCTCGGCGTGGCTTGTGGATAAGTGCAGGGTAAGCAGAAGATAAACGAGCAGTTTGAGCAACATGGCCAGCATCCTTGCTTGGCGATATGGAACCCTTAGCCTAGGCAATGGATGCTCAGGGCAGCGTCGTCAGTTGTCAGCCGATATGTCATAAAAAAGCCCCAGCCGATTACTCGGCTGGGGCTTTTGCTTGCAACCTCGGGGCTTACAGGCCAGCTGCAGCGCGCAGCGCGTCGACGCGGTCGGTACGTTCCCAGGTGAAGGTGGTGAAGGTGTCGTCGCCGACAGTCTTCTGCTGCGGGATACGGCCGAAGTGACCGTAGGCGGCAGTTTCCTGGTACATCGGGTGCAGCAGGTCGAGCATGGTGGTGATCGCGTACGGACGCAGGTCGAAGCACTCACGTACCAGCTGGATGATCTTGTCGTCGGAGATCTTGCCGGTGCCGAAGGTGTTCAGCGAGATGGAGGTAGGCTGAGCTACGCCGATGGCGTAGGAAACCTGGATCTCGCAGCGCTCGGCCAGGCCTGCGGCGACGATGTTCTTGGCCACGTAGCGACCGGCGTAAGCGGCGGAACGGTCAACCTTGGACGGGTCTTTGCCGGAGAACGCGCCACCGCCGTGACGGGCCATGCCGCCGTAGCTGTCGACGATGATCTTGCGGCCGGTCAGACCACAGTCACCCACTGGGCCGCCGATGATGAACTGGCCGGTCGGGTTGATGTGGAACTGGGTGTCTTTGTGCAGCAGTTCGGCAGGCAGGGTGTGCTTGACGATCAGCTCCATGACCGCTTCCTGCAGGTCTTTCTGCGAGACTTCAGGGTTGTGCTGGGTCGACAGGACCACGGCGTCGATGCCGACCACCTTGCCGCCTTCGTAACGGCAAGTGACCTGCGACTTGGCATCCGGACGCAGCCACGGCAGCAGGCCGGATTTGCGTGCTTCGGCCTGACGCTCTACCAGGCGGTGCGAGAAGCAGATCGGTGCTGGCATCAGCACGTCGGTTTCGTTGCTGGCATAACCGAACATCAGGCCCTGGTCGCCGGCGCCCTGGTCTTCCGGCTTGCTGCGGTCAACGCCCTGGGCGATGTCTACCGATTGCTTGCCGATGATGTTCATCACGGCGCAGGTGGCGCCGTCGAAGCCGACGTCGGAGCTGTTGTAGCCGATGTCGACGATGACGTTACGGACGATCTCTTCCAGGTCTACCCAGGCCGAGGTGGTGACTTCACCCGCGATAATCGCTACACCGGTTTTCACCAGGGTTTCGCAGGCTACGCGTGCGTACTTGTCCTGGGTGATGATGGCGTCCAGCACGGCGTCCGAAATCTGGTCGGCGATTTTGTCCGGATGCCCTTCAGACACGGACTCGGAGGTGAAAAGGGAGTATTCGCTCATCTCGACGGGTTCCTAAAATTTACCGATGTTGAGTGTCGCCAGCCGGCCGCTGAAAATGGCGGACCTGAATCTGGAAACCATTACGTAAGCCCACATACAGGCTGTCCCCGGGAGCCAGTCCCGCAGCGCTGGCCCAACGGGCCAGGTCGTCCTGCTCAAAGCCCAGCCAGACATCGCCACAGGCCTCTCTGGCCCAGCTCTGGTCGTGGCTGCACAGCTCTGTTACCAACAGGCTGCCGCCTGCTTTCACACGGTTGGCCAGCTGCCGCAGGGCTTCGGCCGGGGCGCTGAAATGGTGCAGGACCATGTTCAGCACTACGCAGTCGGCTTCCACATCCGATGCACTGAGTGCATCGGCCAACTGCAGGTTCACATTAGCCAGGTCTTCGCGCTGACAGACCTGGCGTGCCAGCTCGAGCATGGTCGGGCTGTTGTCCAGTGCGGTGACCCGAACAAAACGCCGGGCCAGCTCGGGAAGAAATTCGCCATCGCCAGGGCCCACTTCAAGGGCGCTGGCGTCAGCGCCAAAGCTGAGTTTGTCGAGCAGGGCCAGAAGGCTTTCGCGGTACTGGGGCAGCCCGGCAATCAGGTCCTGCTGGGCCCGGAACTTCTCTTCGACACGCAAAAAGAAGTCCTGGCTGGTGGCCGCCCGGCGTTGCTGGACCTGGCCAATGCGTTCCTGCACTTCATCCGTCAGGTTCAGGCCATCGACCTCTTCGAGCAGCGCCGCATGCAGTTTGCCGCCCAGGCGCAAGCCATCGGGCAGGGCGCGGCGATAGAAGATCGCATTGCCTTCGCGCCGGGTTGCCACCAGCCCGGCCTGGGCCAGCACCTTGAGGTGGTGGCTCATGCCTGACTGGCCGATGGCGAAGATCTGCGCCAGTTCCAGCACGCCGAATGAGTCGCTGGCCAGCGCCCGTAATACGTTCAGGCGCAGCGGGTCGCCGCTGGCTTTGCACAGGGCGGCCAGGTCTTCGCTTTGCTCGGGACGGATTGCGGGCACGGGTAGATTCATGGGACGGCAGTCTAGTCAGGCTGTGGCGACGCTGCAAGAGCAATATCAAAAAGTTTTGATATTGCGCGATAGGCGGGGCAATTCGTCGCAGGACGACACGACCGATCCTGCTGTTTGCCCGGGTTAACGCCTGATTCTTCGCTCAATCACAGGAAAATCATGCTGCATCGACCATCCGTCATTGCCCCCGGGGGCGTGCCTGGGCGAAAATGGCCGCCTTTTTTCGTTTCGTAATTAATTCAAGCCCCAGGAGATAAGCGATGCCCAGCCGTCGTGAGCGTGCCAACGCCATTCGTGCCCTCAGCATGGATGCCGTGCAAAAGGCCAACAGCGGCCATCCAGGTGCCCCTATGGGCATGGCGGATATCGCCGAGGTTCTTTGGCGCGACTATCTGAAACACAGCCCGAGCAACCCGAACTTCGCTGACCGTGACCGCTTCGTGCTGTCCAACGGTCACGGCTCGATGCTGATCTATTCGCTGCTGCACCTGACCGGCTATGACGTCACCATCGACGACCTCAAGGCCTTCCGTCAGCTGCACAGCCGCACCCCGGGCCACCCGGAATTCGGTTACACCCCGGGCGTCGACACCACCACCGGCCCGCTTGGCCAGGGCCTGGCCAACGCCGTTGGTTTCGCCATTGCCGAAAAGGTCATGGGTGCCCAGTTCAACCGCCCGGGCCATAACATCGTCGACCACCACACCTATGTGTTCCTGGGTGACGGTTGCATGATGGAAGGCATTTCCCACGAAGTCGCTTCCCTGGCCGGTACCCTGGGCCTGGGCAAGCTGATTGCCTTCTACGATGACAACGGCATCTCCATCGACGGCGAAGTCGAAGGCTGGTTCACCGACGACACGCCGAAGCGTTTCGAAGCCTACAACTGGCAGGTGATCCGCAATGTCGACGGCCACGACGCCGACGAAATCCGCACCGCCATCGACACTGCACGCAAGAGCGCGCAGCCGACCCTGATCTGCTGCAAGACCATCATCGGTTTCGGTTCGCCGAACAAGCAGGGCAAGGAAGATTGCCACGGTGCCCCGCTGGGCAACGACGAAATCGCCCTGGCGCGCAAAGAACTGAACTGGAACCACGGTCCGTTCGAAATCCCGGCTGACATCTACGCCGAGTGGGACGCCAAGGAAGCCGGTAAAGCTGTTGAGGCTGAGTGGGACAAGCGTTTCGCCGCCTACGCCGCAGCCTTCCCGGAACTGGCCAGCGAGCTCAAGCGTCGCCTGAGCGGCGAGCTGCCAGCAGACTTCTCCGAAAAGGCCACTGCCTACATCGCTGAAGTCGCGGCCAAAGGCGAAACCATCGCCAGCCGTAAAGCCAGCCAGAACACCCTGAATGCCTTCGGCCCGCTGCTGCCGGAATTCCTCGGTGGCTCGGCGGACCTGGCCGGTTCCAACCTGACCCTGTGGAAAGGTTGCAAGGGCGTCAGCGCTGAAGATGCCAGCGGCAACTACATGTACTACGGCGTGCGCGAATTCGGCATGACCGCGATCATGAACGGCATTGCCCTGCACGGCGGCCTGGTGCCTTACGGCGCGACCTTCCTGATGTTCATGGAATACGCCCGCAACGCCGTGCGCATGTCGGCGCTGATGAAGCAGCGTGTGATCCACGTTTACACCCACGACTCCATCGGTCTGGGCGAAGACGGCCCGACGCACCAGCCGATCGAGCAACTGACCTGCCTGCGCAGCACGCCGAACCTCGACACCTGGCGCCCAGCCGACGCCGTCGAATCGGCGGTGTCCTGGAAACATGCGCTGGAGCGTAAGGACGGCCCTTCGGCGCTGATCTTCTCGCGTCAGAACCTGCAGCACCAAACCCGTGATGCCGGCCAGATCGCCGACATCGGCCGCGGCGGTTATGTGTTGAAAGACTGCGCAGGCGAGCCTGAGCTGATCCTGATCGCCACCGGTTCCGAAGTGAGCCTGGCCGTTCAGGCTTTCGACAAGCTGACCGAGCAAGGCCGCAAGGCCCGCGTCGTTTCGATGCCGTGCACCAGCGTGTTCGATGCTCAGGATGCTGCCTACAAGCAGTCGGTACTGCCAGTACAGGTCGGTGCGCGTATCGCTATCGAAGCGGCCCATGCCGACTTCTGGTACAAGTACGTCGGCCTCGAAGGCCGCGTGATCGGTATGACCACCTACGGCGAGTCGGCCCCTGCTGCCGCGCTGTTCGAAGCGTTCGGCTTCACCCTGGAAAACATCCTGGGTACTGCTGAAGAGCTGCTGGAAGACTGATCCTGGCGGTGCTGGAT
>JBOICD010000187.1:0-6849 GCA_050739855.1 Pseudomonas sp. | reverse complement strand
AAGGTAATTGGTGATTATTTGAACAGCCCATGGCGGACCTTGCGGCCCTCATCGCTGGCAAGCCAGCTCCCACAGGGTTATTGGGTGTACATAAAATCGGATTCTATGCATACCCCTGTGGGAGCGGGCTTGCCCGCGATGCGATGTAACTGCAAAACCTGGATCAGGCCTTCTTCGCCGCCTTGGCATTACGCTGACGCACCGCCTCGAACAGGCAGACACCCGTTGCGACGGACACGTTCAGACTGCTGACGCTCCCCGCCATCGGCAGGCGCACCAGATAGTCGCAATGCTCACGCGTCAGGCGACGCATGCCCTTGCCTTCGGCGCCCATGATCAGGATGGTCGGCCCGGTCAGGTCTTGCTGGTACAACTCCTGCTCGGCTTCGCCAGCGGTGCCGACAACCCACAGGCCACGCTGCTGAAGCTTCTCCAGGGTGCGCGCCAGGTTGGTCACCGCTACCAGCGGGATCACTTCGGCAGCACCACAGGCAACCTTGCGCACCGCAGGAGTCAGGGTTGCCGACTTGTCCTTGGGCACGATCACCGCCAGGGCACCGGCGGCATCGGCGGTGCGCAGGCAGGCGCCGAGGTTGTGCGGATCGGTCACACCGTCGAGCACCAGAATCAGCGGCGCGCCTTCGCTGCGATCAAGCAGCTCTTCGAGCATCGCCTCGCCCCACACCTGGCTCGGGCTGACCTCGGCCACAACGCCCTGGTGCACACCTTCAACCCAGGCGTCCATTTCGCGACGTTCGGCCTGGCCGACGGCAACCCGGTTCTGCCCGGCCAGGTCGACGATGACCTGCACGCGCGGGTCGCTACGCCCCTCCGACAACCAGATCTGCTTGACCCGCTTGGGGTGGTGACGCAACAGGGCTTCTACGGCGTGGACGCCGTAGATTTTTTCCAACTGACTCATGACTTGGCCTTGGGTTTACGTGATCCAGAGCCGGCTTTTGGCGGCCCCTTGCGATGCTTGCTGGGTTTCTCCGACGACTTGCCGCCTTTGGAGGCCGGCTTGCCGCTGGCGTGCTTGGCATCGGACATCAGCGCCTTCTTCATTTCCCGGCTTTTGCGCACTTCGGCGTTCTTCGCCGCGGCATGTGAAGGGAAATATGCTTCGGCGGTTTCGTTCTTTTTGCTCCGGCGCGCAGGCTCGGCCTTGGTCACTTCGGCCTTGTCGAGCACTGGCACAGCCTTGCCATCCTGCGGACGCACACCTTCAGACCGCTGCTTGCGGCCAATCGGCGCCTTCAGGGTGTTCTCGGCCATCTCGAAGTCGATCTTGCGCTGCTCGAGGTCGACGCGCATGACCCGTACTTCAACCGTGTCACCGAGGCGGAAGCTGCGACCGGTGCGCTCACCGGCCAGGCGATGGTGCACAGGGTCGAAGTGGTAGTAATCGCCCGGCAAGGCGCTGACATGCACCATGCCTTCGACGTAGATGTCGGTCAGCTCGACGAACAGGCCAAAGCCGGTCACCGCGGTGATCACACCCGGGAAGCTCTCGCCGACGCGGTCTTTCATGTACTCGCACTTGAGCCAGTTGACCACGTCGCGGGTGGCCTCGTCGGCCCGCCGCTCGCTCATCGAGCACTGCTCGCCGAGCTGCTCCAGGGTCGGCTCGTCGTACGGGTAGATGCGTGCCTTGGGAATGCTCATGGCACCGGCGCGCTTGACGTGCGGGGTTTCCTGACGCGAACGGATCACGCTGCGGATCGCCCGGTGGGTCAGCAGGTCCGGGTATCGACGAATCGGCGAGGTGAAGTGGGTGTACGCCTCGTAATTCAAACCGAAGTGGCCGTTGTTGTCGGCGCTGTACACCGCCTGACTCAGGGAACGCAGCATCACGGTCTGGATCAGGTGGAAGTCCGGACGACCGGCGATGCCAGCCAGCAGCGCCTGGTAATCCTTCGGCGACGGACCGTCTTTGCCTTTGTGCAACGACAGCCCCAGCTCACCGAGGAAGGCGCGCAGCTTTTCCAGGCGCTCCGGCGGCGGACCGTCGTGAACACGGTACAGGGCCGGAATTTCGTGTTTCTTGAGGAACTCGGCGGTGGCCACGTTGGCCGCCAGCATGCATTCCTCGATCAGCTTGTGGGCGTCGTTGCGCACGGTCGGCCGGATTTCGGCGATCTTGCGCTCGGAGCCGAAGATGATCCGGGTTTCCTGGGTTTCGAAGTCGATCGCGCCACGGGTCTGACGGGCCGCCAACAGCACCTTGTACAGCGCATAGAGCTGCTTGAGGTCCGGCACCACTTCGCTGTACTGCTCGCGCAGGGCTTTGCCTTCGCGGGTACGCGCATGCTCGAGCATGCTGCTGACCTTGTTGTAGGTCAGGCGCGCGTGGGAGTGGATCACCGCTTCGTAGAACTGGTAATCGACCATCTGCCCGGACTTGTTGATGGTCATTTCGCAGACCATCGCCAAACGGTCGACGTGCGGATTCAGCGAACACAGGCCGTTGGAGAGTTCTTCAGGCAGCATCGGCACGACGCGCTCGGGGAAGTACACCGAGTTGCCACGCACCTGGGCTTCGGCATCCAGGGCCGAGCCCAGGCGCACGTAGCTGGAAACGTCGGCGATCGCCACGTACAGGCGCCAGCCACCGGAGAACAGGCGCAACTTGCCCAGGCTCTCGCAGTACACCGCATCGTCGAAGTCGCGGGCGTCTTCGCCGTCGATGGTGACGAACGGCAGATGGCGCAGGTCGACGCGATGCTCTTTGTCCTTCTCTTCGACTTCCGGCTTGAGCTTGCGCGCTTCCTTGATCACGGCTTCTGGCCAGACGTGGGGAATGTCGTAGCTGCGCAAGGCAACATCGATTTCCATGCCCGGCGCCATGTAGTTGCCGATCACTTCAGTGACATCGCCCTGGGGCTGGAAGCGCGGGGTCGGCCAGTGGGTGATCTTCACCTCGACGAACTGACCGATCTTCGCATCACCGTTACGCCCCGGAGTGATCAGCACTTCCTGCTGAACCTTGGGGTTGTCCGGGGTAACGAAGCCGATACCGCCTTCTTCGAAATAGCGGCCAACGATGGTTTCGTGGGCACGCGAGATCACTTCGACCACCACGCCTTCGCGGCGGCCACGACGGTCCAGGCCGGAGACGCGGGCCAGGGCACGGTCGCCATCGAACACCAGGCGCATTTGTGCCGGGCTGAGGAACAGGTCGTCGCTGCCGTCATCCGGGATCAGGAAACCGAAGCCGTCGCGGTGGCCGGCGATGCGGCCGAGGATCAGGTCGAGCTTGTCTACCGGGGCATAAGTGCCGCGCCGGGTATAGATCAGCTGACCGTCGCGTTCCATCGCGCGCAGGCGGCGGCGCAGGGCTTCGATCTGGTCTTCGGTGGTAAGACCGAACTCTTCGACCAGTTGCTCACGGGCAGCCGGCGAGCCGCGCTCGTCCAGACGCTGCAGGATCAGCTCACGGCTAGGAATAGGGTTTTCGTATTTTTCCGCTTCACGAGCGGCCTCGGGATCGAGGGTCTGCCAATCGGCCATTAGGAGGGGTTCACCTTGTCTATATAAGGGTTAGTTTGGCATAGGCGTATTGAAACCGGAAATTTCAGGCTTGGACAGCCCTGTCAAAGCCCCCTGGATGCTGCCAAAACCATCATAAGGAACAACGACTTGAGTTTTTTAAGATTTTTTCTGAACGGGGCTTTACAGCTCTCAGAGGCATCCGTATAGTGCGCACCACAACGACGGACACCGTCGTTATAGTTGAGATGCAACCTGATGTGAAGCATCATGTGACCTCAGCGAAATGCCCAGATGGTGAAATTGGTAGACACGCCAGCTTCAGGTGCTGGTGACCTTACGGTCGTGGAAGTTCGAGTCTTCTTCTGGGCACCAATTTCAAATCTTAGAACTGCCCTGCACTTCTGAGGTTTACTGCGACACGCTACACTGTTTTCGTTACAAGCTACACCGCTTCATTTTGCCCAGATGGTGAAATTGGTAGACACGCCAGCTTCAGGTGCTGGTGACCTTACGGTCGTGGAAGTTCGAGTCTTCTTCTGGGCACCAATTCAGATCAAACCCGCGAAAGCGGGTTTTTTCGTTTCTGCCCTGCCAATTTTCGTCCTTGCCGCCTCGAAACAACCGATAGCCTGCTCATGAAATTCCTCTCATTCAGGCATCTGAGAAGCGATATCGTTTATCATTGTTTCCAGATATGTAGCCGCAAGCGAGGAAGTACCCGCATGACGTTCCGCAATGCCCCCCTATTGCGCGGCCTGGCCGTCTCTCTTTTGACCCTGCTGCTCGGCGCGCCCGCCGCCATGGCCGCCGACCCTGTTTCTCTGACCCTGTACAACGGCCAGCACAAGGAAATCGGCGATGCCATCGCCAAGGCCTACGAGGCCAAGACCGGCATTCACATCAATATCCGCAAGGGCAGCAGTAACCAGCTGGCCAGCCAGATCATCGAAGAAGGCGAGCGCTCGCCAGCCGATGTCATCTACACCGAAGAGTCGCCACCGCTGAACAACCTGGGCGAACTCGGCCTGCTGGCCAAGATCGACGAGTCGACTCTGCAGGTACTGCCCAAGGAATTCGTCGCAGCCAACGGCACCTGGATGGGCGTGACCGCACGTACCCGGGTGGTGGCGTTCAACCCGAAAGTCATCGACGAAAAAGAACTGCCACCTTCGGTCATGGACTTCGCCAACCCCGAGTGGGAAGGCAAGATCGGCTTCGTGCCGACCAGCGGCGCATTCCAGGAACAGGCCGTGGCCATTCTCAAGCTGCACGGCCGCGACGCCGCCGAAGAATGGCTGACGGGCCTTAAGGCCTTCGGCAAGACCTACACCAACAACATGGTTGCCCTCAAGGCTGTGGAAAACGGTGAAGTGGCGGCGGTGCTGGTCAACAACTACTACTGGTACGCCCTGAAAAAAGAACGTGGCCAGCTGGATTCGAAACTCTACTACCTGGCTGACGGCGATGTCGGTGGCCTGATGACCATTTCCGGCGCCGCTGCCGTGAAGGCCGGTAAACACCCGAAAGAAGCCCAGGCACTGCTGGCCTGGATGGCCAGCGAAGAAGGTCAGCGCGTGATTACCCAGACCACCGCCGAGTATCCGCTGCACAAAGGCATGGTCTCGGACCAGGGCCTGAAGCCGTTCGAAGACCTGCGTCCACCGAAAATCACCCCGGCCGACCTGGGCAATGCTGAAGAAGCCCTGGAGCTTGAACGCGAAGTTGGCCTGCTCTGATGAGTGCAGCCGTACCCGCACCGGCGCTGACCAGCCGCTACGTCCCCAAGCGCAAGCGACCTTCAACCTGGGTCGTGCTACCGGTGCTGTTGCTGGTCGGCCTGAGCCTGCTGCCCCTGCTCTACGTCGCCCTGAAAGCCTGGGAAGCCGGCTGGCGGGAAGCCTTGCACCTGCTCTGGCGCCCGTTTGTCTGGGGCCTGATGCGCAATACCCTGATGCTGATGGCCGGCGTCACCCTGGCCTGCATGGCCCTTGGCGTTTCGCTGGCCTGGCTACTGGAGCGCAGTGACCTGCCAGGACGGCGCTTATGGGGCGTTATTCTGTGCCTGCCCTTCGCCGTCCCGGCCTTCGTCAGCGGCTTTACCTGGGTGTCCCTGAGCCCGCGCTTCGAAGGCCTGGGCGGGGCTATCCTGGTGATGAGCCTGTCCAAGTACCCGCTGGTGTTCCTGCCAGTGGCGGCAACCCTGCGCAACCTCGACACCTCACTGGAAGAGTCGGCGCGCACCCTGGGGCAAAATCGCTGGGGCGTGTTCTTCAGAATCACCCTGCCACTGCTCTGGCCATCGATTCTCGGCGGCAGCCTGCTGATCGCCCTGCACATGCTGGTGGAATTCGGCGCCCTGTCGATCCTCGGCCTGCAGACATTCACCACGGCGATCTACCAGCAGTTCGAACTGGAATTCAGCAACGCCAACGCGGCGATGCTGTCGGCGGTACTGCTATTCATGTGCCTGCTGATGCTCTGGTTTGAGCTGCGCGTACGCGGCAAGGCGCGGCATGTGCGCATTGGCCAGGGCGTGGCGCGACGCGGTGCGCCGATCCACCTGCGCGCCTGGATGCCTGCGGGGCAGTTGTATTGCCTGATCCTGGCACTGCTGGGCAGCGGCATTCCGTTGGGCATGCTCGGCTACTGGTTGAGCGTCGGTTCGTCCGCGGCCTTTCCGGTGGCCGACATCAGCCGGGCGCTGTTCTCGTCGCTGTCACTGTCGCTGGGTGGCGCGGGCTTGAGCTTGCTGTTGGCGCTGCCGGTCAGTTTCCTGGTGGTGCGCTATAAAGGCCGCCTGGCGATCTGGGCCGAGCGTTTGCCCTACCTGCTGCACGCCCTGCCCGGCCTGGTGATCGCCTTGACTCTGGTGTATTTCGCCCTGCACTACGTGCCGGCGCTGTACCAGACCACCGGATTGTTGCTGCTGGCCTATGCCCTGCTGTTTCTGCCACTGGCCCAGGCGCCGGTACGCACGGCACTGAACAAGGCGGCACCGCAGCTTGAAGAGGCGGCGCGCACTCTTGGGGCGACGCAGTTCATGGCGTTCTGCAGAGTCACCCTGCCGATTATCTTCCCGGCCCTGGCGGCGGCATTTGCCCTGGTGTTCCTCGATGCCATGAAGGAGCTGACCGCCACCCTGCTGCTCAGCCCGACCGGCATGACCACCTTGGCCACTGAAGTCTGGGCGCACACCGCTAACGTCGAGTTCGCGGCGGCGGCGCCTTATGCAGCGCTGCTGATTCTGGTGTCGGGGTTGCCGGTGTATCTGCTGACTACGCGGATGTATCTGAACCGCGCTTGAGGCCGTGAAAAGCTTCGCGGGGCAAGCCCGCTCCCACAGGGGCTATGCACAAC